>JBBTUS010000009.1:0-4073 GCA_038063635.1 Patescibacteria group bacterium
ATGCGTCCGCGATTTCGTTCGGGATCCATTCACTTATTTTATCATAAAATACTATTGACACAATATAAAAATTTGTTTTCTAATATGAATAGAAATAAAAAATTAATTTTGAAATGTTATCATTTAAGGATGAAACTAGTAGTTGGTTTAGGAAATCCGGGAAAAGAATATAAAAATTCCAGGCATAATACCGGATGGATTATGTTAGACTATCTTTTGGGCAATAAAATTGAATGGAAACAGAGTTCTGGGACAAAAGCTCTTTTTTTAAAAGACTCTATTTCAGGCAAACCAGTGGAGTATTTAAAACCTACGACATTTATGAATAATTCCGGTGTCGCGGTGGCTTACGTCAAAGATAAACAAAAATTACAATTAAAAGATTTTGTAATCATTTATGATGATGTTGATTTGCCGATTGGAAAAATGAAAATATCTTTTGATAAAAGTTCTGGCGGACACAACGGACTGGAATCAGTCATAAAAAAATTAAAATCAAGAAAATTTTTACGAATCAGGATTGGCATATCTCCGGTTACATCGTCTGGAAAACTCAAGAAAATAAAAGGAGAGAAAGGAATGCTTAATTTTTTGCTGGGTGAATATAAAAAAAATGAATTGGCTGAACTCAGAAAACTTTCCAAGAAAGTAAAAGAAGCCATTGAAATGGTTTTTACAGAAGGCAAAGACAAAGCTATGTCTATTTACAATCAGTAGCAACGCCCGTAGCTGTCAAAGCCCGCCTTTGACAGCACTGCTAAATATCTCTTTAAGGTCTTTTTATCTTTTTATATTTCTTTTATTCCTTCTATTATTATGCTTTTTTCACCATTACGAAGGGATACCTTGCCGGTTATGGCGATACATTTCTCTGGAATAAGAGTTTCCATTGATTCTTTAAAGAGATTTGGAAAAACTACCGCTTCTATTGAATCAGTCAAGTCTGAAATTTTTAAAAATGCCATACGATCATTTTTTTTAGTTACAATTTGTCTGACTGTTTCAATAATACCGGCTATGGTAACTGACATTCCGTTACCTACTTCTTGTTTTATTTTTTTAATATTAATATCTCTGCTTTCCAGTTTTTCTCTCAATCTATCAAGCGGATGTCCTGATATGTAAAGTCCCAACAATTCTTTTTCCCAAAGTAATTTTTCTGACTGTGATGCGTCGGGAGCAACTTTCAATTTAAAAGAAGGCAATTGCGCTTCAGTCATTTGACCAAATAGTGAAGTTTGGTTGGTTGCTTGTCTGGAATTTTCACGATTATAGAGAAGCATGTCTTCCAAGTTATAAAGAAGTGTTCCGCGTTCTTTAAATTCATCCATTGAACCGGATTTTATAAGCGCTTCCATTGATTTTTTATTTAAATTTTTATGCTTGATTCTATCTAGAAAATCTGTTATTGATTTATATTTTCCATTTGCCTTTCTTTCAGAAATTATCGCATCAGATATATCTATACCAAGATTTTTTATAGTGTATAAGCCAAATCTTATTTTCTCGCTGGTGCCTGCCCGACCGGACGATTCCGGTCGTTCGGGCGGGTTTTTTTCTAAATTTCTGATAACAGTAAAACCGCCGTAACTTTCATTGATATTTGGCGGTAAAACAGGAATATTCATTTTTTTACATTCATTAATTATTTCAGTTATTTTTTCAACGTCACCTGATTCAGCCGTAAGTATCGCAGTCATATATTCAATAGGATAATGAGCCTTCATATATGCTGTTTGATAAGCGACTTTTCCATAACTTGCAGCGTGAGCTTTATTGAAACCATAAGCTTGGAATGGCTCAAAAAGTTTCCAAAGTTTTTCAGCGAATTCCGGAGTTTGTCCATTACCTATGATTCCTTTCGTAAATTTTTTATATTGGGCAGCCATTTCTGCCGGAATTTTTTTACCAACCGCTTTTCTGAATTTATCGGCTTCTTCCCAGTTATATCCCGCCATTTCCAGCGCGCAAAAAAGCAGGTCGTCTTGATAAACAATTAACCCATAAGAATCACTTAAAAATTTTTTCATTCGCGGGTCTAAGTATTTTACGAGTTTTGGATTGTGTTTTCGTTTGATGTATTCGGGAATAGATTCCATCGGTCCTGGACGATACAAAGCAACCATGGCATTTATGTCATGAATTGTTGTTGGTTTTAATTCTTTAAGATATCTTGTCATTCCTGAGCCATTTAATTGAAAAAGTCCTTCCGTTTGTCCTTTAGCCAGAAGTGAAAAAGTTTTTTTATCATCAAGCGGAATATTTTCAATATTTATATTTATTTTATAGAATTTTTTTACTAGGCTTATTGCATCTCCCAAAATTGCCAAATTTCTGATGCCCAGAAAATCAAATTTCAAAAGGCCTGCATCTTCAATACTGTACATGTCATATTGGGTTATTATCTTTCCGCCCTTTGGGTCAAATTGAGTCGGGGTATATTCATAAAGAGGTTTTGGTGAAATCACAACTCCGGCTGCATGCACTGAAATATGCCTGACGCATCCCTCTAGTTTTTTTGCCAGATCAATTATCTCTTTCGTATCTCTTTCATTTTCATAAGCTTCTTTTAATTCCGGCACTATTTCCATTGCATGATTTATGGTCATTGGCAATCCTTGCGAGCCCATTGGAATCATTTTAGAAATACGATCACCTATCGTATAGGGATAAGCCAGGGCGCGAGCCACATCACGGACAGCGCCGCGGGCCATCATTGTTCCAAAAGTTCCTATTTGCGCCACCTTACCTTCTCCGTATTTTTGTTTTGTATATTCAATCATTTCATCTCTTCGGTTGTCGGCAAAATCCATATCTATATCGGGAGGCGAAGGACGGAATGGATTTAAAAATCTTTCAAAAGGAAGCTTATATTCTATTGGGTTTACATTTGTAATTCCTAAAAGATAAGTTACCATTGAACCCGCCACCGACCCTCTAATTGTCGTTAAAATATTTTTTTCTTTTGCATAACGAAGCAAATCACTGACTACCAAGAAATATGGCGTATATCCTTTATTGAAAATTATTGCCAGTTCGTATTCTACGCGTTCTTTAATTTCAGGATTTTCTTTTAAACCAAGTCTTTCAAAACCAGCATATACGAGTTCACGCATTTTTGTATCGTATGTTTTTCCCTCTTCAATTTTATAATCCGGAAAAACCCATTTACCAAGCGCAATATCAACATTACACATTTCAGCAATTTTTGAAGTGTTTATAACCGCCTCAGGGATGTCCTTAAAAAGCTCAAAAGCTTCGCTTTCATTTATAAAATGGTAGTTATCTTTTCCAAAGGAAAATCTGTCTTCATCTTTTATGTCTGAATTGGTTTGAATTGCGAGAAGTGTTTCGTGAGCTTTTGCATCATCTTCGTGCGGGTAATGCGAGTCAATTGTTGCAACGACTGGAATATTGAATTTTTTCCCCAATTTAATAATTCCATTACGCACTTCCGCATCTCCCGGAACAGACGGATGTTTCATTATTTCCAAAAAATAATTTTTTTTCCCAAAAATTTCCTGATGTTCTTTTATTATTTTTTCAGCCTTCTCTTCGTTTTTATTTGCAAGCGCGCGGGAAAGTTCGCCTCCGAGACATCCAGAAAGAGCGATTATGCCGTCAGAATGTTTTCTAAGTATTTCTTTATCCATTCTTGGTTTATAATAATACCCTTCCAAATTTGAAAGGGTAACCAGCTGGATTAAATTTTTATATCCTTGCATATTTTTGGCTAAAAGCGTCAAATGATACCTTTTATTATCAATACCGGATTCTTTGTCAAAACGGGTACGTTCGGCGATGTATGCTTCCACTCCGATAATTGGTTTTATGCCTTCCTTTTTAGCTAACTTATAGAATTCAATAGCGCCATACATATTGCCATGGTCTGTTATGGCAATAGCCGGCATTTTGTATTTTTTAGCGAGAGCGACCAAATCTTCAAGTTTAGATAGCCCATCCAGAAGAGAATAATGAGAGTGCGTATGCAAGTGGATGAATTTTGATTCCATTTTACCTATAATAGCACATTTTTTGTTTATTTTTGGTATAATATATGTATTAAAATTTAG
>JBBTUS010000010.1:0-2749 GCA_038063635.1 Patescibacteria group bacterium
TTGCCTATGCCCCGTACCGGAAAATTTATTATTCTTTTTATATCGGAAAGACTTTCCGGATTTAAGGCTGAGCGCAAGTATGCCAAAGTATCTTTTATTTCTTTTCTCTCAAAAAATTTAATGCCGAGAACTTGATATGGAATATTGTATTTCAACATTGCTTCTTCTAATATTCGCGATTGAAAATTAGCGCGATACAAGATGGCAATTTCAGGCAAGATATTGTAGGACTCACCACGAAAATTTTCTGCTGAAAATTTTCTCTGTCCGTCGCCGTCGCTCCTCCCAAGGGTTCGCTCTACAATATCTTGCCTTTCTTTAAGAGCGGAGAATCTTTCAATTTTTTGATCCCGAGGGTCCCACTCAGTACTCTGAGAAGGGCGCAGGGACGAAAAATTGGAAGATTCAAAGCAATCAAAAATTTTTAAAATTTTTTTCGCTACAAATTCAGCTTCATCGCTTTCATCTAGCGCTTCATAAATTGATATTTTCTCGCCAATTTTATTTTTAGTAAATAAATTTTTATCCGGCCTGTATTTATTTTTTTTAATTACTTCATTTGCCGCCTCTAATATATTTTTTGTAGACCTGTAATTTTCTTCCAGTAAAATTATTTTTGCATTCGGATAATCTTTTTCAAAACTTAAAATATTTTTAAGATTTGCTCCGCGCCAAGAATAAATATTTTGGTCGGCATCTCCGACTACGCAGATATTTTTATTTTTTTCTGAAAGCAGCCGCGACATTAAATATTGCGCTTCATTTGTATCTTGGTATTCGTCAACATGCATATATTCCCATTTTTCCTGATATTTTTTTCTTATTTCTTCGTTTTCCTTTAATAATTTTGTTGATTTTAGAAGCAAATCATCAAAATCCAAGCTATTTTCCTTGGCTTTTTTACTTTCGTATATTTTCCACACCTGCGCGACAATTTTACTTAAATAATTTGCTCCGCCGGCTGATGAATTATTCTTTTCTTCTTGATATTCTTCATAGTGTTTAAAATTTCCCTTTTCTCGGCTGATTATATTTTTTATTTTTCTAGGGTCATATTGTTTTGGGTCTAAACCGATTTCTTTCAATGTTTCTTTTATGAGTGTGGTTGTGTCTCCTTCGTCCAAAATAGTAAAATATTTTGTTAATCCTAAAATTTTTGCATTTTCTTTAATTATATAAACTCCCAATGAATGAAAAGTGCTGACAAAAGGAATTGAGTTTTGTCCTTTTGCGCTTTTTTCTATCTCTGAAATGATTCTTTCCTTCATTTCCTTGGCTGCCTTGTTGGTAAAGGTAACAGCTAAAATCTTTTCTGGTGCCACTCCTTTTTTTATAAGATTTATTATTCTATGCGTAATGGTCTTTGTTTTTCCGGCTCCTGCTCCTGCAACGATAAGTAGCGGTCCTTTTACATGAACAGCCGCTTCCCTTTGGGCGCTATTGAGTCCTTTAAGGTGTTCGCTCATAGTCAGATATTAACATAAAAACAATTCCGTTATCAGCGAAATTGTTTTTGAAAAATTTACAAATTTTACGATTCAAGTTCTCCAGCCATTTCGGCTCGCAAATTTTCAGATTCTTCTTTGATAATATTTTCAAATTCTGGAATTTTCTCGCCTAAAAACTTAAATAATACGTCTCCATCTTGCTGTGAATTAACAATTTTTTCATATTCACTTAAATTTTCTTCAGAAAGAAGCGGCAACACTCTTACTAACACCGCTTGAAATACCAGCTTACTGAGGCGCTCCAGCATCTCTGCTCCCTTTTTTGGCGGCATTTTATCTAATTGAAATAAATCAAACAAATTTTCTTTTATTGTACTCATAATATTTCTTTGGTTCGCCATAGCTTAAGCGCAGGCGACTATTAATAATAAATTATAATCTAATCTTGTCTAAGTTTCCCATTTCGGCTGCTTTTTGCATAGCGCGCATAATATATTCATTTGGTGTTTCAGCCAGATTAATAGGACTTTCTCCGATTGGCTTAAGTCCTGTAATTTCTTTTAATTTATGTAATTCAGAAATTAAAGATTGATATTCCGGTTTAACTTCATCTGCATTCATATTAATTATCACTTCTGCTGAAGTAGATGTTGAATTTTTAACCTCATTCCATGCGCCCATACTTTTTTCATCTGGAAACATATGATGGATATTGCTTTCATAAGTTTGATTTATTTTTTCCAACAATTCGGGAGTGAGATTGTGAACTACCCCTAAATTCTCCGCATTAGTTGAGGTATTTATTGGTTCTCCCGTAATAGGATTAACTTGTTCCGGTATTTTGTTGTCATTTTTTATTTCAGGAGAGATATGACTTGAATCAATTGGCGTATTTATTGTTGGATTTTCTTGTGAAGGCGGAACAAAATTATTTTCTTCTATTGGAAGTCCAGTTTCTGGATTTATTTGCGCCGGCGGAGCATATTTATCATCAATTATGTTTTCAACTTGTGTTTCTGTTCTTGCGCCATCGTCTGAGTCAAACATTTTACCGTGATATTTTTCAAACACCTCTCCAGTGCTAGCTTCTTTATATGGAGAGATTAAATCATAATCCTCTCCTGTTCTAATATCATGAATTGAAAGAACTTCATGTTCATCAAAACTTAAAGTTGACCCTTTCCAAAGCATTGCGCTTTCGGCGCCACTCGGATCATTGGGATTATAAAGACCAAGTTTAATTGCCATTTGGGTAGCGTCCGTGCGCATAAATTCTTTCATTGGTTCTGTAGCTTTTGAAA
>JBBTUS010000011.1:0-9880 GCA_038063635.1 Patescibacteria group bacterium
CTATAATAGCACATTTTTTGTTTATTTTTGGTATAATATATGTATTAAAATTTAGAACCTTAAATCATAAAAATCAAAAATTTCTGAGCCTTCGCCCTCGGAGTCATGAGGACAGGGGACCCACGACTCTTAATTTTTTTATTTTTATAATTTAAGAAAGTTAAAAATTATGAAAAAGATAAAAGTAGCAATAAATGGTTTTGGACGTATTGGCAGAGCATTTTTAAAAGTCTCTTGGGATAGGCCTGAGGTTGAAATTGTGGCTGTGAATGATTTAGGCTCAATAGAAAGTTTAGCTTATTTACTGCGCTATGATACTGTTTATCGAAACTGGAATCATAAAGTGGAAATTTCCGGTTCTAATTTAGTAATTGATGGTAAAAAAATTAAATTTATTTCGGAAAAAGATACGGCCAAGCTTCCTTGGAAAGATTTAAATATTGACGTAGTGGTTGAATCAACCGGATTATTCACTTCTTATGACAAAGCAAAATTTCACATTGACCAAGGCGCGAAAAAAGTTGTCATAAGCGCTCCCTCGAAAGGAGCTGATGGAAATACAAAAGGAGAAACAATATTGTTGGGTATTAATGAAGAAAAATTTGGCACTTGCGATATTACTTCCAATGCATCATGTACCACAAATGCCGCTTCTCCCTTGATTGCAATTTTACACAAAGCTCTTGGAATTGAAAAAGCGATTTTAAATACGGTTCACGGATATACCGCTTCACAATCTCTGGTTGACGGGCCAAGCAAAAAACCTGCCCGAACGGCTGACGGCGTTCAGTCGGGCGGGGATTTGCGCGAAGGTCGCGCGGCCGCGCAAAACATAGTGCCAAGTTCTACCGGAGCGGCGATTGCCGTTACCGAAGCCTTTCCAGAATTGAAAGGATTATTTGATGGTATTTCTATTCGGGTGCCGGTAGTGGCTGGTTCAATCGTTGACGTTACTTTTATTTCAAAGAAAAATACCACTAAAGAAGAAGTAAATAAAATTTTAGAAAAAGCGGCAAAAGATACTCGTTGGGAAAAAATATTTGCTGTTACAAAAGAGCCGTTGGTTTCTTCAGACATATTAGGAGCTTCATATGCATCTATCGCTGACCTTGATATGACACGAGTAGTTGATGGCAATTTAGTGAAAGTTTTAGGTTGGTACGACAATGAAATGGGGTATGCTTACACGCTTGTTGACCATGTAATAAAAACTGGGCAGACCATAAAATAATACTTGTCCCGTTATAAATTCAGCGGGCAGTAAAAAAGATAAATATTATTAATTAAAATTTATAATGGGATGAAAATATATATTGGAAGCGACCATGTTGGGTTTGAATTAAAAGAAAAATTAAAAGTTTATTTAGAAGAACTTGAGCTTGGTTATAAAGTAGAAGATAAAGGAGCTTTTAATTATGTAGAAAACGATGATTATCCTGATTATATAAAACAACTTGCTGAAGCTGTTGCAAAAGATAAAGGAAGTTTTGGGATTATTTTAGGCGGTTCAGGTCAGGGTGAAGCAATGTGCGCAAATAGAATTTCTGGAATTCGCGCGGCTGTTTTTTATGGACAAGAAGAACCTAAAAGTGAAATTGATTCTGAAAAAAATAAAAGTTTTGATACTTTTGAAATAATAAAACTTGCTCGTGAACATAATGATGCAAATATTTTATCTATCGGTGCGCGTTTTATTTCAGAAGACGAAGCAAAATTTGCTGTTGAACTTTTTTTAAGTACAAAATTTTCTGGCGACGAGAGACATATTCGTCGAATTAAAAAACTAGAGCTTGGCAACTAAAAACTAGAACTTAATCTATGATTGATATTATTCCAGCAATCTTGCCAAAGGATTACGAGGACTTAAAAAATAAAGTTGCTCTTGTTCGCGGTGTTGTTCCTGTTGCGCAAGTTGATATTTGTGACGGTAATTTTGTAAGTTCAAAAACTTGGCCATTCTCAACGGGTGGATTTGAAGATTTTAATTTTATAAAAATAATGAACGAAGAAGAGGGAATGCCATTTTGGGAAGATATAGATTTTGAACTTGATTTAATGGTTGCTGACGCAGTGGAAAATTTTGCTATTTATACGAAACTTAGTCCCAAGAGAATAGTTTTTCATATTGAAGCAGTCGGGGATTTAGAAGAATTTAAAAATTTTCTGGAAGGAATGGACGTGTATATACGAGATGCGATACAAATAGGAATCGCCATAAATACAACAACACCCATTGAACAAATTTTTCCGTTAGTAAATTATGTTGATTTTGCACAATGTATGGGAATAGAACATGTTGGTTATCAAGGCGAGGTTTTTGACAAGCGCGCATTAGAACAAGTTAAAACTTTGAAAGAAAAATATCCGGATTTGATTATTTCTGTTGATGGAGGAGTAAATTTTGAAACAGCGCAAATGCTTGCAGATACCGGAGTGTCTCGTCTGATTGTCGGGTCAGTAATTTTTAAATCGGAAAATATAGGAGAAACTATTAGTGAACTGGAAAACTCAGGATAAATATAATAATACATATATACGCCATGGCGTATATATGTAAAAGCAATAAATTTCTTATATACTGTTACTTTTACCTGAATAAGATTTTGTTATTTTGAAAGTTTTGAATTCTTTTTCAATTCCAACTTTTTTTAAATAACTTATAAAATCTTTAGGTAGTGGGGATGGGCCGACCCAAACACTTTTTTGAATCATAATAAAACCAAAATTTTTAAGTTGACGACGAAACCAATCTCGTTCTTTTTTCATTGTATGTGGAATATCATACATTAAAATTAAATTTTTTTGTGCATCTTTTCCAAAATTAGAAACAAAAGAAGTAAGATAAAAATTTCTTTTTCTATTTTTATTTTTTATTCGACTAATTTTATTAATTTTAAAAATTGGTAAACCAAAACTATTTACTGCAACTCCTTTATAATTAGGGGACATAAATAAATTATACTATAACTACACATTTACGCCATGGCGTAAATGTGTAGTTAAGAGATTTTTTATATTTTATATTGCTTTTCTTTTGAAAAATTGTTATATTTTTTGTAAATTTAAAACTTAATATTATGGAATTATCAATTGAACGGATGGCTACAATAATTGCTTGTATGTATGGAATTAATGCAGAAATAGTTGTTAATTTTGGAATCGATGAATGTTATTTGTTTTATGGTATAGAAAATAGACCACTTCCAATATTTTATGAAGAAGTTCAATATCTTGTTTTTAATGATATTATTGAACTTGATTATGGTTGTGATGAACCAGAACATGAAACAGAGGTATATAGGTTAACAGAAAATTCCTTGCATAATATACAAGAAATTATTAAAAAGAAAAGAAAAATAAAACTTTTCTTAGAATAATAAGATTGTCAATTATTTGGCAATCTTTTTTTATTTTATATAATGAAGTATAATGATATAAATGGCATTTTTATCTGAAATAAAAATCAAAGAGTTAGAAATAAAAGCCAATGATATTCGTCAAAGTATTATAGAAATGCTTGTAGAAGCGGGAAGCGGACACACGGCAGGAGCATTAGGCATGGCGGATGTTTTTACACTTTTTTATTTTCACATTTTGCGTCATGACCCCCAAAATCCGACTTGGCCGGAGCGTGACAGATTAGTGCTTTCAAACGGCCATATTTGTCCAGTGCTTTATGCTACCATGGCGCATTCCGGATATTTCCCTGTTGAAGAGTTAAAAACATTAAGAAAATTTGGCACACGCTTGCAAGGACATCCACATAGAGAATATTTACCGTATCTTGAAAATTCTTCCGGACCGCTTGGCGCAGGACTTTCTCAAGCAATAGGTATGGCTCTCGCGGATAAAATGCCTGCCCGTTCCTCTGGCGGGGATGGCAAAAATCTTGACAGATACATTTATTGTTTTATGTCTGATGGGGAATTTGACGAAGGAAATACTTGGGAAGCTATGATGTTGGCGGGAAAAAATAAATTAGGAAACTTAATAGCGATAATAGATAGAAACAATATTCAAATAGACGGCATTACGGAAAAAATAATGCCCCTTGAACCGCTTAGCGATAAATTAAAATCATTTAATTGGAATGTCATAGATGCTTACGGACATGATTTTAAAGTTCTTAATGAAGCAGTGGAAGAGGCTCAAGCTTCATATAATAAACCGACAATAATTATTGCGCATACAATTCCGGGGAAAGGCGTTAAAAAATTTGAACGAGATTATAGATGGCATGGAAAGCCTCCAACTCGCGAAGAAGGAGAAATGGCCTTGAAAGAATTAAAAGAATTTAGACCGATGCATTAAATTAAAAAAATGTTAAACCCTAAATTAAAATTAAATCCGAAAATTTTTAGCGCTGATGTTGAACAAATTCCTATTAGAAAAGGTTTTGGACAAGGCCTGCTTTTGGCTGGAGAACAAGATAAAAATGTTGTTGCTCTTTGCGCTGATTTGACTGAAAGCACCCAAATGAATCTTTTTGCGGATAAATTTCCAGACAGATTTATTGAAGTGGGTGTGGCTGAACAAAATTTAGTAACAACAGCTTCCGGCATGTCTGCTATGGGAAAAATTCCATTTTGCTCTTCATATGCAATATTTTCTCCAGGAAGAAATTGGGAACAAATAAGAACAACAATTGCGTATAACGATAGAAAAGTTGTCATTGTCGGAAGTCATGCAGGCGTTTCTGTCGGACCTGACGGCGGGAGTCATCAAGCGTTAGAAGATATTGCTTTAATGCGAGCTATGCCAAATATGGATGTTGTTTCTCCTTGCGATGCGATAGAAGCGGAAAAAGCCACAATTGCGCTTTCAAAAACAAAAGGGCCGGCATATCTTCGTCTTGCTCGAGAGAAAACTCCTATTATTACCACAAAAGAAACTCCATTTAAAATGGAAAAGGGAGAAATTTATTGGATACCGGAAGTCGGACTTGCTCAGGTTGGAATTATTGTTACTGGCGCGCTTATTTATCAAGCTCTAGTTGCTGCCAAAGAACTGGAAGTTGAAGGAGTAAAAACCAAAGTATTGAATTTGTCTTCAATTAAGCCGATAGACAAAGACGCAATATTAAATTTAGCAAAAGAAACTAAAGCACTAGTTACAGTAGAAGAACACCAGATTGCCGGTGGTATGGGTTCAGCTATTGCTGAAATTGTCGTAAAAAATTATCCTGTGCCCATGGAATTTATTGGAGTACATGATAAATTCGGACAGTCCGGAACAGCCAAAGAACTTATTGAACACTATGGCCTAGATAAAAATTCTATTAAAGAAGCAATCAAGAAAGTTTTAAAAAGAAAAATTTAAAATAAAAAAATAGCAAGTTTTTTTTGACACGCATAAAGTTTTGCTAGACTTTTGCTATGCTCGTCGCTCAAGAAAATAATAAATGGAGTACCATTTTTATTTTCTAAGCTCCTGCGCAATGTCACAAAGAACTTCTATTTTTTTTTTAATTAAAAACATTCTAGAATGTTTTTCTTCTTGTTATATTTTTGTCGCCTTATAATTTTCAGGCGCATTTTTTAAATATTCTTCCAGCTTCTCTTTAGAAAGCAATCCAGCTTGCGCGCCCACGTATTGAACCACTGACATTGAATTTATCGGTCCCCAAGATAATGCTTCAAGCGGCGTTTTTCCTAAAGCCAGCGCGCAAGTTATGGTGGAAGAAAATGCATCTCCGGCTCCGGTACGGTCAAGTGGCGGGGCAATGTCCGGATATATCGGATTATGCCAAAGCTCATCGTTGTAATATAAATAAGCGCCATTGGGTCCGTCGCTTATTACAACTATCTTAGGGCCAAGCGTTTTGATGCCTTTTGATAAAGTTAAAATATCTTTTGTATTTATTTCCAAAATTTTTTGAGCTTCTTCCAGATTACAGAAAAATATTTCCGTATGCGCATAAATATCTTTTAATTTTTCTGCGCCAAGTTTGATTTGAAAAGTTCCCGGTTGAAATGCCAGTTTTATTTCAGGATGATTTTTAAAATATTCCGCTATTTCCAATTGATATGGAAGAGAATTATCCGCTAAAGAACTCAAATATGTCCAGGAAACATTTTTTATTTTTGGAAATTTATAATCAAACTCCGTATGTTTAATTAAAATAGTGCGGTCTATGTCATACCACAAGACATAATGGTAATTTGTTTTTTTGCCTTTTTCGGTAGTGATGTATTTAGTTGAAACTTTCTCTTTTTTAAGAGAAGCCAAGCAATCCTGGCCGTTTTGGTCATTGCCGATGTTTGTAACTAATGCAGTTTTTAATCCAAGTCTGGCGGCGCATACGGCAGCATTCGGACTATTGCCGACAGCTGAAACCACTTCCACTGATTCATAAGGAATCTTATCTCCAAAACGCACGCAAAGTTCACAGCCTTCTTTGTCTATATTACAGTGAACATGAGCATCTTTTAACTTTATAAAAGCGTCTATGACAATGTCTCCAATTGCTAAAAAATCTATTTTACTCATCCCATTAAAAAATTTAATTAATAATCTCTTTGTCTTTTCGTCAATCCCGTTGATTTTTTAACGGGACAGGTGTTATTATCATACCATATTATTAAATATTAAAAATATATTATGTTTAAAAGGATAATCCTCGTGTCAGCAGGAGTTTTTTTGTTTTTTGGAAGCAATATTGCTTATGCAGAAATAATTATAAACGAGGTTCAATTGAATCCCGTAGCAGAAAGATTTATAGAACTTTATAATTCAGATAATCTTGCGGTTGATTTAACCGGTTGGTATATTCAGAGAAAGACGGCAACCGGAAACGATTTTAGTTCTCTTGTTTCGAAAACGTATTTTGAAAACAAGACAATTAATGCTAATGACTATTTTTTGATTTCTAAAGATACATTGGGTTTGAGCGCTTTTACATTAACTGAATCAAATACAATTCAATTGAAAAACTCAGACCAAAAAGTGGCAGACAAAATTGGTTGGGGAAACGGGGAATCTAGCGTGGCTGACAACCCTCCTGACGGCAAAAGCATTCAAAGGACTGATACTGGCTGGATTATTGCTTCTCCCACACCAAGCGCGAGTAATTTGTCCTCTTCTGTAAATAATTCAATTAATATGGAAAATAATGCAAATAATAATAATTCTTTAACCCAAAATAAAATTGAATTGCCAACCATCAAAACAAAAATTATTGCTAAAAGTTTAGCTTTTGCCGGAATACCGCTTGAATTTCAAGCAAATAATCTTGGTTATTCCGGAGAGATGTTAAATTATGGCAGAAATTTTTGGAATTTCGGAGACGGTGATTCAAAAGAACAAATAAATAATTTTGATAAATTTTCTCACATTTATTCATATCCCGGAAAATATATAGTTTCTCTGGAATATTATGCGAATTATTATTCAGAAATTCCTGATACGATAAATAAAATTACAATTGATGTTATACCGCTATCTATAATAATTTCCAAAGTGGGAGATGAGAAAGATTTTTTTATTGAACTTAAAAACAATTCGGATTATGAAATGGATATTTCAAAATGGGTTTTATCATCACTCAATAAAACATTTGTTTTGCCTAAAAATACCGGTATTTTAAGTAAAAGTAAAATTATTTTATCTCCTAAAATAACAAATTTCACAATCGGGGATGAAAAAAATTTAAAACTGGCAACACCTACCGGTGAAATTATTTTTAACTATGGAGTTCCAGCTATTGATAAACAAATAGAATTATCAAACAATATTAAAAATCCTATTGTATCAGCAGGAAAATTAGAAACTGTAAATTTAGAAAAAATCAATACAGAAAATTTAAATTTTTATAATAATCTATCTGCCGGAGCAATAAAAAGTGAAATAGTTGATAAAAATAACTCTTATTTGTTTTTTATGGGATTTGCTATATTATTAGCTGTATCTAGCGGAGCAGTTTACTTTATTCGTCAAAAGAAAATTGCGCTTGAAGAAGGCAGTGATTTTGAGATTTTAGATGAGTAATTAAGTAATCCCCTTTTTTAGTGTTTTTTATTGCTTGTATTTTATTTTTATTTTATAATATATAGGTGATGGGTGTTGAGTTTACTTAATCACAAAGTAAATTGTTTAATAAAAAAATAATGCAAAAATTCGTTTCTATAAAAGCATTTACAGGTATAATGTTAATGGTTTTGTTGTTTTCCTTTTTCTTTTCCAATACCGTTTTCGCTGTGGCCGGCGTGCCGACTCTTTTACATCATCAAGGACGATTACTTAATTCATCAGGCAGTTTGTTGGGTGGATCTTCCGGCACTAATTATTGTTTCAAATTTTCTCTTTACGATAATGCCACGCCTCCGGGCGGAACAAAACTTTGGCCTTCCGGCGCTCCGACGAAAATGACTGTCAATGTGAAGAATGGAATTTTAAATGTGGATATTGGAGATACTTCAGTGGGAGGAGAAGGAAATGCATTAGATTTTGATTTTAATAGTACCGATGAAGTTTATTTAAATATTCAAGTAGCGGATTCTTCCGGTGGGTCCTGCGCGGGCGTGGCTGATGGTTCATATGAAAACTTAAGCCCCCGCTCACGAGTGGTGTCGGCCGGTTATGCCATTAACTCAAAAACAGTCGGAGGATTTACTCCATCTCAAACTCCAACTGGTAGTCAAATTCCAGTGTTGTCATTGGGCAATCTTACTTTTGGTGATGCAGCTACTATCTCAACTGCCGCAGGCACGGGTTTAACGCTTGATTCTGGAACCACTGGCGCGCTTAACATTGGCACAGGAAGCAACGCTAAGATGATTACGATCGGAAACACAACCACGACTACTTCGGTCGTTTTAACTAAAGGAGGGACGGGAAATATTACTTTAACCGGGTTTAACTGCTCCACTCTTCTTAATGGCGGAGCCTTAACGACTGACGCCTCTGGTAATATTATTTGTTCCGGGGATGATGCGACTGGCGGGGGATCAACTTTGCAATCTATCTATGACACCGCTTCCGGCAATACCATTTTAACCACTACTGCCAGAAATGTTGCCTTTACTTTAGGTGAAGTTGTCACTCCGACTTCTTTCACCATTGAGAACCAGGACACGGCCGGTGTCTCCGCTCAAAGAATATTTAATTCAATTGCTTCACTGACCTTAACTAACGGACTCTTGGTGGAACAAACTGGCGCCGGCACGATGACCAATGCCATTCAAGTATTGGGCACAGCTGGAGCCATCACCAATGGTCTCTTAATTGCCGATGGAGCTGGAACCATCACTAATGGTATTCAATTAACCGGAACCTTTACGACGACTCTTTTAGACACTCCATCTTTAGATATTACCGCGGCCGGCAACATTACCGGAGCCGGCACGATTGGCTCAGGAGCGATCACTTCCACCGGCATCGTCTCCGGCACGCAATTGACTTCTACTATTACAACCGGCACCGCTCCGTTCGTGGTGGCTTCAACTACACCGGTTGCTAATCTTTCAATCGGAGGCAATGCGGCGACCGTCACCAATGCAACTTTAACAACTGCCCTCACGGTTAACACCGGAACTTTGACGCTCACCGCCAACGTTGCTAACACTTCTGTCTTAACCATCGGAGCCGGAGCTTCCTCTGTCTCCGGAAGTAATACCGGTGACCAGACTTCGGTCACCGGCAATGCGGGGACAGTCACCTTTGCTGATGCCGCCGGTGACACCACAACTTTCGTGGCTTTAGGAACAGCCGCCACTGGCTCGCTGGCTCCGGCCACTGATGCCGGTTTGACTTACGATGCCACCGCTAATGCTTTAACCGCCACCACTTTCATCGGGGCTTTGACCGGCAATGCTTCCGGCTCAGCCGCCACCGTGACCGGAGCGGCGCAAACCGCGATTACTTCGCTCGGCACTTTGACGGG
>JBBTUS010000012.1:0-6466 GCA_038063635.1 Patescibacteria group bacterium
TGTTTTGGCTGTGTAAATTTAAAAAGAAAACAATATTGTATTTTAAATAAGCAATACCCAAAAGATGAATATTTTAAAATAAAAGAAAAAATTATTGCTGACATGAAAAAAAATTCGTGGAAAAATAAAGCCGGACATTTATATACTTATGGAGAATTCTTGCCGCCCGAATTTTCCCCTTATGGATATAATGAAACTATGGCTTATGAATACAATCCGCTTTCAAAAGAAGAGGCAGAAAAATTTGGATACAACTGGTACGATATTGCAATTCCTAAATATGATGTCACATTAAAAGGCGAATCATTGCCAGATACTTTTCAAAAGATACCGGAAACAATAACTAAAGAAGTTATACAATGCAGTACTTGTGAAAAAGCATACAACATTAATCCTATTGAAATAGAATTATTAAGATATTTCAATCAGCCAATTTCTCATTCGTGTCCGATATGCCGTTATGAACGAAGATTTAATAGGACAAATAAGCCCGGTTTATATAGTAGAAAATGCATGAAATGTGATAATCCTATAAAAACTCCATATGCCCCCAACAGACCGGAAGTAGTATACTGTGAAAAGTGTTATCAACAAGAGGTTTATTAAAGTTTCCCCTAAGTTCGACTTAGGGGAAACTTTCCCACATGTCCAACATGTGGGAAACTAAATCGAACTTAGGGAAAAATTATTAAAAATTAACAGGCGCTAGGCGCCTAAAAGTATTTGTTTATGAAAAAGAGAACGATTCCAGTTATAATTATTTTAGTTTCATTAGTCCTGGTTTTTGTGTATTTAAATAAAGACGGAAAACCATTAAAAAGTATTGATATTGATGAAGGAACAATTAACATAGAAGAAAAAAATACGGTTGAAAAATACGTAAGAGACAACATAAAAACAATCGCAACTGATAGTCCGGTATTAGGCGGGTCTTGGTATGTGGTATCTATAGATGTATTTCCGCTTTTAGATTCAGGAATAGTTGTTTATGAAGATGGCCATATTCAAAGCAATTCAAATTTTACATATAAATATGATAAAAATACAAAAAATATAGTTATCAAAAGCTTTTTGCAAAATAAGTAAAAATAAATTAATATACTCCTATATGTTATTAAGTCGTTTATGTGCCGTTGTAGCTGTTTTGGCAAGTCATTACGTTATGATGCCGTTATAGCTGTTTTGGCAGGTCGTTGCGTTGTTATGCCGTTGTAGCTCAGTTGGTAGAGCACGTTCTTGGTAAGAACGAGGTCATCGGTTCAATCCCGATCAACGGCTCCCTAAAAAATTTATTTCGCAAATTTTTAGCAAACATTTTTTAGGTAAAAAATGTTTTAGTCAGCCACCCTAGCTCAGTTGGTAGAGCACGTCTTTCGTAAAGACGGGGTCCCGAGTTCGACCCTCGGGGGTGGCTCATGACAGAAAATACAAATAACAATCAAAACGATTTGCAAACAGAAATAGATAAAATTGAAGCTATTATGCTTGAAACGGATTTTTGGGCTGATAAAAACAAAGCGCAATCAACTCTCAAAGAGCTCTCTGAATTAAAGGACAAAAGAAATGGATTAAAAAAATATGACAAAGGTAATGCGATTATTGCAATAATTTCCGGAGCGGGAGGCGATGACGCGGAAGATTTTTCACGCATATTGCTTGATATGTATATGAAATATGCAAATAAAATGAATTGGGAAATTTTTTTCATCCATGAACATAAAAACGACCATGGAGGGTATAGAAATGTTTCTTTTGAGATTAAAGGTCCCGTCTCCGCCAAGGCTTCGGCGGGCAAGGAAGGTCCATATGGCTTACTTAAAAATGAATCCGGAGTTCATCGTTTAGTTAGGATTTCTCCCTTTAATGCAAAAAAATTAAGACATACTTCTTTTTCTTTAGTTGAGGTTTTGCCAAAGTTTTCAAAATTAGAAGAAAAAGATTTTGTAATTCCGGAATCTGATTTAAAAATAGAGTTTTCCAGAGCCGGAGGTCCGGGAGGCCAGAACGTGAATAAAAGAGAAACAGCTGTTAGAATTGTTCATATTCCGACTGGCATATCTGTTCATGCTTCCGGCGAACGCTCTCAAGAGCAAAATCGCGAAAGAGCGCTTTTCATACTATATGCAAAAATTTTTAAAAAAGCTCAAGCAGAAAAAAAGACCATAGAAGAAAGTATGAAGAAAAATTATGGAACAGAAATAGAATGGGGAAACCAAATTCGCTCATATGTATTGCATCCCTATAAAATGGTTAAAGACCACAGAACTAATGCTGAAACTTCGAATGTTGACGCAGTTTTAAACGGCGACTTAAATCTTTTTATTGAGACGGAGAAGAATTTATGATAGGATAAGAGAGTGATTTATTTTAATAATGTTTCAAAAATTTATAATGGAAATTCAATAGCTCTAGAGGATGTAACTTTTACAGTTACTACTGGAGAATTTGTCTCTATTGTCGGACATTCTGGCGCAGGCAAGACAACTTTAGTAAAAATGATACTAGCCGACGATACTCCGACAAGCGGAACCGTGTTTTTTGAGTCCTTGAATGTAAATGGATTAAAAAGCGGTGATTTAACGAAGCTCAGGCGTCGTATAGGCGTTGTTTTTCAAGATTTTAAACTGCTTTCAAATAAGACCGCGTATGAAAATATTGCTTTTGCGATGGAAGCTGTTGGCAAGACCAACGCAGAGATAGCAAGCGATGTGCCTCACGTATTAGAACTTGTTGATTTAGGTGATAAAATGCTGCATTTTCCCAATCAAATGTCCGGCGGTGAACAGCAAAGGCTGTCAATTGCTCGCGCTATCATAAATCAGCCGGAAGTTATCATTGCCGATGAGCCAACCGGAAACTTAGACCCCGTAAATACTTATGAAATTGTTCAAATTTTAAAAAAAATAAATGATTTGGGCACGACAGTTATTTTAACTACGCACAATCGCGGCATCATTGATTCTATCGGCAAGAGAGTAATAACTATGGAAAAAGGGAAAATTATCAGGGATGACAAAGATGGCAAGTATATTATATAATTAAACTATACTTGTCCCGTTAGAAATTCAACCAAACGGGAGTAGAAGAACAGATATTATTAATTTAAATTTTTAATGGGATGACCAAATTCAGAAGAATTCTAAGAGCCGGATTTTTGAATTTTAAAAGAAGCGGATTAATATCTTGGGCATCTGTTTTAGTCGTTACAATTACTCTTTCCGTTATAACGATGATAATTTTATTGCAAGCAGTCCTGCATTTTTCTTTAAATCAAATAAAGGAAAAAGTTGATGTAACGATTTACTTTACGGTTGGAGCTTCGGAAGACAAGATTATGGCTTTAAAAGCTTCGCTTCAAAAATTGCCGGAAGTTGCCAGTGTTACATACACTAGTGATGAAGAAGCTCTGAAACTTTTCCGCGACCGTCATTCAAGCGATTATCCCACAATCCAAGCCTTGGATGAAATAGGCTCCAATCCGCTTGGCGGATATTTGAATGTTAAAGCAAAAGAAGTTTCTCAATACGAAAATATTGCAAATTTTTTAAAGTCAGATAATGCGCTAGTTCTTGGTTCTTCATCAATAATAGATAAAGTGAATTATAATCAAAATAAATTAGTGATTGACCGTTTAAATGCCGTGATAGCCGGCGCGCAAAAATTTGGTTTTTTATTGACTTTTGTTTTGATAATAATTTCAATCATAATCACTTTTAACACCATCAGACTCACAATTTTTATTTCCAAGGAGGAAATTGGCGTGATGCGTTTAGTTGGAGCTTCAAAAATGCGTGTACGCGGGCCATTTATGATTGAAGGCGCTATTTATGGCGTTATTGCCACAATAATCACTCTTATTTTATTCTGGCCAGCGACAGCTTGGTTGGGGCATAATATGACTGGTTTTTTGGGGTTAAATATATACGATTACTTTATCTCAAACTTTTTTCAAATTTTTATAATAATTTTATTATCAGGCGTATTTTTAGGAATGATTTCAAGTTTCCTGGCGGTTAGAAGATATTTGGATAAATAATTTATAAATAATTAATGGATCCCGAACGAAATCGCGGACGCATCCCGTACAAAGTTATGCAACATTAGTAAATTAACTTATCGTACATTACGAAACTTTATTAGCAAGACTTCGTACGGGACGCATAAAATAAATAAAATTATGAAATTGATTAAATATATTATAAATAACAAAAAGGACAACGAAGCGTAAGCGTACGCGTCCTATTTCGTACGGGATGGATAAGAAAAGGACAAAATATATTTTTGTGGTTGGGGGAGTTATTTCCGGAGTGGGGAAAGGCATCACCGCTTCTTCAATAGGGCTTATTTTAAAAAATCGCGGTCTTACAGTTACGGCAATAAAAATTGACCCTTATATAAATATTGACGCAGGCACAATGAATCCCACAGAACATGGGGAAGTTTTTGTTCTTTCTGATGGAGATGAAACAGACCAAGATATGGGAAATTACGAAAGATTTCTTGATGTGAATTTAACTCGGATAAATTACATGACTACTGGGCGTGTGTATCGGACGGTAATAGAAAAAGAACGCAACCTAGAATATAAAGGCAAATGCGTAGAAGTCGTGCCACATATTCCTCTTGAAGTTATTTCTCGCATAAAAGAAGCTGGCAAAAGAGCTGAAGCGGATGTTGTTATTATTGAAATTGGGGGAACAGTCGGGGAATATCAAAACATGCTCTTTCTTGAAGCTTCCAGAATGATGAAAATTGAATCTCCAAAAGATGTCATTTTTGTAATGGTTTCTTATTTTCCCACGCCTTCCAATATTGGCGAAATGAAAACCAAACCGACTCAAAATGCTGTTCGCACGCTAAACGCATCAGGAGTTCAGCCGGATTTTTTGATTGCTCGAGGTAGTACAAGTCTTGACCAAAAAAGAAAAGAAAAAATTTCTATGTTTTGCAATATTCTTCCAGATAGAATTATTTCAGCTCCGGATGTGTTTAGTATTTATGATATTCCATTAAATTTTGAAAAAGAAAAATTATCGGACAAACTTTGCGATGTTCTGGAAGCTTCATGCAAAAAAGCAAACAAAAAAGCATGGGAAGGCTGGAAAGATTTTGCCAAGCACTCGCATAATGGCAAAAAAACTTTAAAAATCGCAATGGTTGGAAAATATTTTGAAACAGGGGATTTTATTCTTTCTGATTCGTATTTGTCCGTAATTGAAGCGATAAAATATTCCGCTTATTCTCAAAATAGAAAAGCGATAATTTCTTGGGTAAATTCCGAAGATTTTGAAAAAAATCCTGTGAAACTGAAAGATTTAAAAAA
The DNA here is from genome assembly GCA_038063635.1 of Patescibacteria group bacterium. GTDB lineage: Bacteria > Patescibacteriota > Minisyncoccia > Phycocordibacterales > UBA9973 > UBA9973. Next base: position 5,324 of record JBBTUS010000012.1, read on the forward strand.
ATACGACGGGGTTGTCGTGCCTGGAGGTTTTGGTTCTCGCGGAATAGAAGGAATTATTTCTTCGGTTAAATTTGCCCGAGAAAATAAAATTCCATATTTCGGGCTTTGTTATGGAATGCAGATGATGGTTATAGAATATGCCAGAAATGTTTTAGGATTAAAGGACGCAAATTCCAGAGAAATAAATCCAAGGTCAAAAAATTTGGTAATAGACATAATGGAATCCCAAAAAGAATTATTAAAAAATAATTTATATGGCGGAAGTATGCGTCTTGGGGAATATAAAGCGGTTCTTTCCAATGGAACGATAGCTAACAGGGCATATGGAAAGAAAGAAATATTTGAACGCCACCGACATCGATATGAAGTTAATCCAGTTTATATTACAGATTTAGAAAAAAAGGGTTTTGTTTTTTCAGGGACTTCTCCGGATGGCAGTTTAATGGAAATTGCCGAGCTTCCAAAAAATAAGCACCCATTTTTCTTGGGTACTCAATTCCATCCAGAATTTCTTGCTCGTCCTCTTACGCCTCATCCTCTTTTTTCCGCTTTCATAAAAGCTTGTGCAAACAAGAAAAAATAAACCTATTTCAATTTTCTAAATCAAAAAAATACTTGCTAAAAATTCTGTTGCGATAAATACCAGCCAGAATAAAAGGAGCATAAAGGCCTCCAAGCGATTAAGCATTCGGCCAGAACGCATAAATTTAAATAGAATAAGCGAAGCCGTTAGCATAAAACTTCCAGTCACATAAATAATTTCTTGCGAGAAGGAAAAAGGATTTATTAAAGCAAGAATTCCTACTACGATTGTTGCGTCAGCTAACACGGTTCCTAAAATGTCTCCAATCGCCAAAGAATTATTGTTTCTTTTTATTGATTTTAATGAAAAGAATAATTCAGGTATTGTCGTGCCAAGTCCCACAACGAGCATGCCGATTATAATCGGGCTTATGCCTATCATGGTAGCTAATGATGTTGCTGAAGTGACGATAAAATACGCGCCGACTAATAAAATAGCCATGCTAAAAAGCAACATCCAAAAATTTTTATTTTTATTATTGCCGTGATTTAAAGATACTGCGCTACGAGTTCCATTTCTTAATGTAATGTAATAAAATATTGCGCCAACAATAATTAAGG
>JBBTUS010000012.1:6566-34327 GCA_038063635.1 Patescibacteria group bacterium
CGAGTTCCATTTCTTAATGTAATGTAATAAAATATTGCGCCAACAATAATTAAGGTTATTCCTTCTACTCTGGAATAATATCCATCAAGGCCTAAAATAAGAGGCAATAAAAGTATAAATGGATATACAACATGATTTTTTAAAATTTTACTTTCAACCTTCAAGCCTTTTCCGGCATATAAAACAAGAATCGTAAAAACTAATGTAAGGTCTGCAACATTTCCCCCGAACAACACTCCAAGTCCGAATGACGAAATTCCTTTTATAGCAGAATTAATTGCAACAAATGTTTCCGGAAGTACTGAAATAATAGCCACAATAATAAAACCAATAGTATATTTTGAAAGTCGAAAACTTTCTGCTAACTTACTAACGTATGTTGTGGCCATAGCTGAACCTTTAATGACCATTATCAACGCAATTATAAAAATAAGTAAAATAGTAAACATAGTTACTTAACCTTAGATTGAAGTTTTAATCTTGGTTCTTTCATTTCATTTGCCCAAAATATAAGCGAATCAAGCAAAGCATTTGCAGTTACAACTTCTTTTTCGCTGAACTGATATTCATATTTGTCGTTTAAATTATTCCAATAATTTGGAAACATCATTTGCTCACGTATAGCATAATTAAAAATATCAAATTTTCCATTTTATTTGAAACTCAAGTTCCTCCTTGTTCTTGTCTTTTTCGTGTTCAATATTTATAACCGCATCTTTAGGAATATTTATTTTTCCTCCGGCTACCTGAATAGAAAATTTTCTATTTTTTTCCAGTGAATTTGCCAAACGGCGCAATTTTTTGATAAATTCTCCTTTGGTATATGTTTTTTCTATGTTTCTTGTTTTAATTTTCTTCATATTTTATATTAATATTCTGCATCATAATTTTTTAGAAATTCATTAAACAAATCTATAATATTATTTTCCATATTTTTAGCATATCACTTTTTTGGCTGGGAGACTAGGATTCCCGCCTAGACTCAATGTCTAGTCGAGGCTGGCGAACCTAGATACACAGTTCCAGAAACCCCTATTGCTAATTTTCTATTCAGAGCTGGGAGACCTGGACTCGAACCAAGATAACCTCCTCCAGAGGGAGGTGTCCTACCATTAGACGATCTCCCAATGGTTATTCATACAATAGTATAAAAATCCATTTTTATCAATCTGAGAAAAGGAAAAAGAAGCAAAAAAACCTTAGATTTGCTATACTATCCTGTAATGAAAAAAGAGGTTGCACAAAAAACCCAAAAAAGATTTAAACGAAAACATCTTTATTTTGTTATAATTTCGGTGCTTCTTTTGGTTGTAATATTTTTTGTAGGAATGGGTTTTTTAAATGTTAAAACTATTTCTTATGATAGAGAAAATTGGCTAAAAATTTCTGACAAAATACCGCCTATTCCACCGCTTGATACTGTAACCTATGATAAAAAATTAGAAGAATTAGCCAACAATCCTCCGCTAAAAGTTGTTGCTCCAAAATTTGACCCAAAAACAGGAGAGGAAATACTTCCACTACCTACAGAACCCAATCTTTGGCCGGTTAAAACTGTTTATCCCAATGCCGGAGCAATTTTACCGTTTAATAGAATTGTTGCTTATTATGGAAATTTCTATTCCACAAAAATGGGAGCTCTTGGACAATATAAAGAAGAAGAAATGCTGAACCGACTTTCGGCAGAAGTAAAAAAGTGGACTGATGCAGATTCAACAACTCCAGCTATTCCGGCGCTTCATTATATTGCAGTCGTGGCGCAAGCAGGTGCGGGAGATGATGGACAACATAGGGCTCGCATGCCAGAGGAAGAAATAAAAAAAGCACTTAAAATGGCGGAAAAAATAAATGCTATTGTTTTTCTTGATATTCAAGTCGGCTTTAGCAATTTGCAAACAGAATTGCCATTACTTGAAAAATATTTTAAAATGCCAAATGTGCATTTAGGCATTGACCCGGAATTTTCCATGAAAACAGGCATAAGACCGGGGAAAGTTGTCGGCAATTATGATGCAACAGACATAAATTATGCGGCGGAATTTTTGGCAAAAATTGTAAAAGAAAATAATTTAATTCCTAAAATTTTTATCATCCACAGATACACAAAAAAAATGGTTACCAATTATAAAGAAATAAAACCATTGCCGGAAGTGCAGATTGTTATGGATATGGATGGCTGGGGCGGTTCAGCTAAGAAAAAGAACACATATCAATACTTTATTTATAAAGAACCAGTGCAGTTTACCGGCTTCAAGTTATTTTATAAGAACGATACCCTGGAAGAAGGAACTGTTTTAATGACGCCGGAAGAAATACTTAAATTACAGCCGAAACCTATTTATATTCAGTATCAATAACAAAGACAATCACGCATTTTTTTGATATAATTTTAAAATGCATATTTTCATAGAAATCGGACTTATTGTTCTTTTTGCCACAGTTATCTCCTTTATTATGCGTTTTCTTAAACAACCGCTAATTGCCGGTTATATTTTAAGCGGTATTGTTGTCGGTCCTTATTTTTTAAATTTTACTCAATCTACCGAATACATAGAACTTTTTTCAAAACTCGGAATTACAATCCTTTTATTTATTATCGGGCTTAACCTAAAACCGGATATTATTCGCGAAGTAGGAAAAGTTTCAATAATTACCGGAATTGGACAAATAGTTATCACTTCCGTTGCGGGTTTTTTTGTGATGCATTCTTTGGGATTTGATAATACTGTCTCGTTTTATGGAGCGATGGCGCTGACTTTCAGCAGTACGATTATAATCTTAAAACTTCTTTCCGATAAGGGAGATTTAGATAAATTATATGGGAAAATATCCATAGGATTCTTGCTTGTCCAAGATATTTTTGCGACAATAATACTTTTAATTATTTCAATTATTGGTAAGTCTAATTTTATTGAAGGGAGCAATCTTGTTCCTGCATTGCTACTTTTTGCAAAAGGCGTTGCATTTTTTATAGTGATATATCTCATTAGTAAATATATATTGCCGAAGGTTTCATCATTTTTAGCCAGTTCTCAAGAACTGCTTTTCCTTTTTTCAATATCTTGGGGACTTGGACTGGCGGCAATTTTTTATATTTTAGGTTTTTCCATAGAAATCGGAGCATTGGCTGCCGGTGTGGCTCTTTCTTCATTTAAGTTCTCTCAAGAGATAGGTTCAAAAATGAAACCGCTCAGAGATTTTTTTATACTTCTATTTTTTGTAATGCTAGGGTCTCAAATAATTTTTACCGATATCAGCGGAATAATTATTCCGGCAATTATTCTTTCTATTTTTGTTTTATTATTAAAACCGCTTATTGTTATCTTTCTTGTAAACTTGCTCGGCTATAAAAATCGCACCAGTGTTTTTACCGGACTTACGGTTGCTCAAATAAGCGAATTTTCTTTGATTTTAATTGCTTTGGGCTTAAGTTTTGGCCATTTGAGCAGAGAAGTGGTTTCTTTGATTACATTAGTCGGGATTATAACGATTTCCGGTTCCACTTATCTTATTTTATACGCTGATAAAATTTATCCTAAAATACAAAAACTTTTAAATCTTTTAGAATTTCGCAAGCAAACGGAAGAAGAAAAATTGGAAGAAGAAAAAAGTTATGATTTGGTTATTTTTGGCTATGACCGCGTGGGCTACGATTTTGTAAACATTGCGCAAAAAATGAACCACAATTATTTTGTTGTCGATTTTGACCCAAAATCCATAAGTAAATTAGAAAAAAATAATATTCCATATTATTTTGGGGATGCGGAAGATATGAACTTTTTAGAAGAAATTGGTTTTATAAAAGCGAAAGCGATTGTTTCAACTATTCCCGATTTTAAAACTAATTTTAATTTAGTTTCCTATTATCGAAATCATAATAAAGATGGAATAATAATCGTTATTTCTCATAATATTAAAGATACAAAAGAACTTTACAAACATGGCGCGTCTTTTGTAATAATGCCGCATTATCTTGGAGCGAGTCACGCCTCAAAAATGATTGAAAATTACGGTCTTGGGGCTGATGCTTTTGAAAAAGAAAAAATACAACATCTTGAAGAATTAGAAAAAAGACAAAAGCTTACCGGAGAAGGGTATAATTTTTAATCCCGACGTAAAGTCGGGACTCCGATATAATGTGTCAAATAAAAAAAAGAGCTGTACATGATTTATTTTGTACAACTCCTTTATAAAATCTTATTAATAATTAACCCAATTGTTAACCATACTAAGGAAGCTGTGAATAAACTTAACAATAGAAGCGCCCATGTTTTTATTTTATTTTTGATTCCATGTGTATTCCCATTTTTATGATAAATAAAAAAAAGGAATGGATCCAAAAAAAACAAATACGACAAAAGACGTTTTTTGCTTATACTCTTATAAAGGTAATTTATTACGTGAAATATTAAATTATCTTTTGATTTTCCGTACCAGTCTACTCTTAAAAAATTAGAAATCCAGATAAAGACGCAAGTAAGAAAAACCGATATAGCAAAAGAAATCTCTACTGTTGAAAACTCACCTAGGTATTTTATTAATGTTGAATTTGAGAATCGGGACAGCCAAGAAAACAATGAATAAGAAATAAACACCGCTTCTGGCCAACTGAAAATTACTTTTTGTTTGACTAGTGTTTTCAAGAGGCACCTCCTTTTTTAGTTTTTAAAGAATTATTTTCTTTTTTAGATATTATCATATTTAAGGATAATTATCCAGTTAATTTTTTTTATCCACAGAAATATTTGACAATACCCCCTAGGGGGTATATATTATCCTTATGAAAAGCAATAAACGACAACTTATACGAAGATTAAAAATTATTGAGGGACAAATAAGAGGTCTGCAAAATATGATAGAGAAAGATATCTATTGCATAGATGTTATTACTCAGACATCGGCCGTAAAACAAGGGCTTTCAAATATAGAAGATAAATTAATGGAGGGGCATTTAGGAACTTGTTTAGTGCATCAAATAAAAAAAGGTCAAACTGAAAAAGCGGTTAAGGAAATGTTAAAAGTTTATCAACTAAAAAGGAAATAATCATAAAATAGGTTTTAATATAAAAATATGAAAAAAGAAACATATAAAATAAAAGGAATGCATTGCGCAAGTTGTGTGGCAACAATTGAGCGAGTGCTTTCAAAGACGGCCGGGGTGCATTCTGCTTCGGCCAATTTCGCTTCCGAATCAGCCCTTATTGAATTTGATGAAAATATTATTTCTGAATCAGGCCTTGTAAAAGCAGTAGATGGAGCGGGATATCGTCTCATTTCTAAAAATGTTGACTTTTTCGAAAAAGACAAAGTGATGAAAATGCCAGATATGAACATGAATTCTCCACAACATAATCATATGGAGATGGAACGAGAAGATAAAATAAAAGAGATGAAGCGCAAACTTATCATCGGTGGCATTCTTTCTTTTTTTATATTTTTCGGCAGTTTCCCCGAGTGGTTTTCTTTTATTCCAAAAACACTGAACAATAATTGGATGCTTCTCTTGCTGACAACACCGGTGCAATTCTGGGTTGGCTGGCAATTCTATAGCGGACTCAAACTTCTCATTAGATACCGCACCGCCGATATGAACACTCTTATTGCTATTGGAACACTGTCCGCTTATTTTTACAGTGTAGCGGTTACAGTTTTTCCTGTTTTTTTCACGAGAGGCGGAATAACTCCAGCGCTTTACTTTGACACATCGGCGGTAATTATTGTTTTAATTCTTTTGGGAAAATATTTTGAAGTCTTAATGAAAGGGCGAGCTTCTGAAGCCATTAAAAAACTTATTGGTTTACAGCCTAAAACTGCAAAGATTCTACGCGATGGAAAAGAAATTGAAATTTCCATATCCGAAGTGCAAGTTGGAGATTTAATAATTGTTCGACCTGGGGAAAAGATTCCAGTTGATGGAAAAATTACCGAAGGGGATTCAGAAATTGATGAATCGATGATTACTGGAGAATCAATGCCGGTTCATAAAAAAGTTGGCAGTTTGGTTATTGGAAGCACTATAAATAAATTCGGAACTTTTACTTTTAGCGCAACGAAAATCGGCAAAGACACGATGCTTTCGCAAATTATCAAAATGGTGGAAGAAGCGCAAGGTTCTAAGGCGCCCATTCAGCGACTTGCTGACCTTGTTTCTTCCTACTTCGTTCCCGCAGTATTTATTGTGGCTGTTTTGACTTTTGTCGTTTGGTTTTTCTTTGGACCAATTCCAGCTTTTACTTTTGCTCTTGTTAACTTTGTGGCCGTTTTAATAATTGCCTGTCCTTGCGCGCTTGGACTTGCCACTCCGATGGCTATTATGGTTTCTTCTGGCAGTGCCGCTTCTAAAGGGATTTTGATTAAAGATGCAACTTCTCTGGAAATTGCTAATAAAATTGACACAATTATTTTAGATAAAACCGGTACATTGACTCAAGGAAAACCTCAATTAACCGATATCATTGCTTTTAATAATGGAAATCAAGAAAATATTCTTAATTTTGCCGCTTCATTAGAACAACGGTCAGAACATCCCTTGGCACAGGCAATTACCGATGAAGCAAAAATAAAAAAAATTGAATTATATAAATTAGAAGATTTTAAAGCCATCTCTGGAAAAGGTTTGCGAGGATTTTTACAAACACAATCCCAAAAAGTTGAAGCATATTTAGGAAATAGAACATTAGTGGCAGACATTGGTCTTGATATATCACCATATGAGGATGATATTAGAAAACTTGAAAACGAAGGCAAAACAGTGATGATTCTTATTGTTGATAAAAAAATCTTGGGTGCGCTGGCCGTTGCTGATGTGTTAAAGAAAGAAGCAATTGAGGCAATAAAAGCCCTAAAAAATAATAATATAGATGTTTGGATGATTACTGGAGATAATAATCGTACTGCCAAAGCCATTGCAGCCCAAGTAGGAATAGATAATGTAATGAGTGAAATATTACCCGACAAGAAATCAGAAAAAGTACGCGAACTGCAAAAGCAAGGAAAAATTGTAGCAATGATTGGTGACGGTATAAATGACGCCCCTGCGCTCACTCAAGCGGATATTGGCATTGCCATGGGTGAAGGTACCGATATTGCCATGGAATCAGCCAATATTACATTAATGAGAGGGGATTTGATGCTCATTCTTGAGGTGATAAAAATTTCAAAGAGAACAATGAGAATAATAAAGCAAAATCTTTTTTGGGCATTTTTCTATAATATTGCTTTTATTCCTGTCGCCGCCGGAGTGTTATATCCATTTTTTGGAATCTTACTTAATCCAATCTTTGCTGCTGTAGCAATGGCATCAAGCAGTATTAGTGTTGTTTTAAATTCATTACGATTAAAAACATAGGTCGATAATTATTATTTAATTAAATTTTAAAGTAAATTTATGATAAACACAAAACATCTCGTTAAAGTTACTGTAGTTTGGACAAGCATAATATATGTCATTTGTTTTTTTGGAGTAATGATGTTTTCAGGTATTCGCCCTGGATTTATGATGTATGGGCTTCATATGAATACTAATGCATTTGCATTTCAAAACGTGTTTACTTTTGGAACATTTATTTCAGGACTCGTTATTTGGGATATAATTGCTGTTCTTTCGTTTTGGTTATTTGGTTGGCTTTGGAATACGTTGAAAAAATAATTTTTTATTTTAATTTGCATATTATACCCCATAAGGGTATAATATGCGGGTTAGAAATTATATTTTAAATAACTGATTATAATTTAACATGCAAAATTTATGGAATTTGATTACACTCTAACTACAATTAAAACTTTTGATGAGGCGGTTCAAAGTACGCAAGATGAAATCGTCAAAGCTGGCATGCGGGTTTTGTATGTTCACGATGTGCAACAAACCTTGGGCGAGAAAGGGTTTAAAAGAGATCCATTTAAAATTATTGAATTTTGTAGCGCCAAGTTTGCGAACGAGTTTTTGAACATTGATATTAAAATCGGACTTTGTCTTCCTTGCAAGATAAATGTGTATATAAAAGATGGACAGACTTTTATTTCCGGCATGCGTCCGATTGTTTTGTCGCAATTCTTTCCGCACGCAGATTTGGGCGAGAGGCCGAAAGAAATTGATAAAATTATTCAGAACATTATCAACAATATTAAATAGGGTAGAAAAGAGACATAAGTTAAAATAAAAATTATGGTTTTACGTAATATAAAATTAGTCATAGGAATTTCTGTTTTACTTGCTTATATTGGCATAGGGGTTTTCGGCTTGTTTAAATTAAATCATATGACTGAAGTACCCATGACAAATTGCCCTTACGCAGAAAACGGTTTTTCAGTATGCAAAGATAATTTTGACCATATTAACAGTTGGCATCAATTTTCAAATGCAATTTTTCCATCAGTACTTTCATTTTCTCTTTTAGCGTTTGGAATGATTTTATATTTTTTTGACAAACAGAATTTTTTAAACCAAAAACAATATTTTTATAAGTGGAAATATTATCTAGATAATAAAAAATTATACAGTTTTTTTGACAAAATAATTAAATGGCTATCACTTTTTGAAAATAGTCCGTCTTTTTCACATGTAAGACATAGCTAATAATTTTTGTCGTAAAATTTTTAGCTATGTCTTTTTAATCCCCGCAAAGGGATTTTTTGTTATTTAATCTTAGCTTAAAAAATTATGAAAAATAAAAATACAATTATCTTTTCTGTTGTTATCATTATTATTCTCTTCGGACTTGTTTGGTATTCCAAGCCAGGCAAAAATGAAAGTAAAGAAATAAATACTACTCCCAATTCCAGCAATATTTCATCTGTATTAGCATTAAAAGCATCTGAAATACTGTATGATTTTGGTGTAATCTCTATGAAAAACGGAAATGTAAGTAAAAAGTTTACAATTACCAATCCTACAGATGAAAACATATTTATTTCTAGCCTAACTACTTCTTGCATGTGTACGAATGCGTATTTTATTCAACTAGATGGAAATAAAAAAGGTCCATTTAGTATGCCAGGCATGGGATTTGTTCCTAAATTAAATGAAAACATAAAAGCTGGAGAATCGCGTGATATTGAAGTTGTGTATGACCCCAATGCGCACGGTCCGGCTGGAGTCGGTATGATTGATAGATTTGTCTATCTTGAAGATTCTAGTGGCAAAAAATTACAACTTGAGATTAAGGCGAATGTAACTCCATAAATAATATGAAAAAAATTATTATTACTATTAGTATAGTTTTAATTGCCATAATTGGCTTAGTTATACTAAAAAATAGTACAGGAATTTCGTCAATCATATGGGATGCGAGTAAACAGGGAACATGGTTATTACCGCTTGTTTTAATTTCTGCTCTCTTGGACAGCGTGCATCCTTGTTCGTTCTCTATTCTTCTTATCACAATTGCTTTTCTTTTCGGAATACAAATGAGTCGAAAGAAAATTCTTCAGTTGGGCGGGGCATATATTGTTGGAATATTCTCTGCTTACTTGTTAATTGGTCTTGGAATATTAAAAGTACTGCATCTCTTCAATACTCCTCATTTTATGGGAAAACTTGGAGCGACACTTCTCATTGTCTTTGGAGCGCTTAATCTTCTTAATCGTTTCTTTCCAACATTCCCAATCAAACTTAAGATTCCAAACTTTACCCATTCTCTCATGGGCAAATTAATGGATAAGGTTTCATTTTCTGCGGTATTTGGACTCGGACTTTTAGTTGGTATTTGTCAGTTTCCATGCATGGGCGGACCGTATCTTATGGTTATCGGCCTTTTGAAAGACCAAGTTACTTACATGAGCGGATTTGGTTATTTATTACTCTATAATCTTATCCTCATCATTCCTCTGGTCGTGGTGCTTTTCATTTCAGCAAAAAAAGAGCTGGTCGATAAAGTGCAAATGTGGAAACGCGACAATGTTAGCGGATTGAAATTTTGGGCGGGAATCGCAATGATTATTATTGGCATCTTAATCTTTTTTATCTAAATTATGACTACAAAAACCTCTAATGAGATGAAAAAAATAATAACAATGAATGAATTTATGAAAAAGATAGATTCATTAAAAGAAAAAGCTGGAGTTGACTTATCAACCACGGAAGATTTAAGTCTTGCCGTGATGAACCTAATCAGCCTGGAAGAACATTTCTTCTTTACCGGTGTCAAAACAAAAAAAGATGAGTATTTTAATACTTCGCTTGAAATACGTGAAATGAGAAAAAGTTTATTGGCAGAATTAATGCCGAACAATGAAGGCGAGACATGGTGCATTTCAAAACATCTTTTATCAGGGACTATGCGACTTATAGAAGTTGGCAATAAACTCTTTTCAGAAGACAAAAGAGGTAAAGCAAAAGAAATGTTTGAAAAAGCGTATCATATCTACTCTATCTTTTGGGCGCTTAAATTAAAATTAATCACTGGAGAAAAAATACAACAAAATGCAAAAAATAGCGGACGGCTAGAAGACTTGGTGTCAAAACTTGCCAATTGTTGTGATGAATAATTATGGAAAATGAAATAAAAAAAGAAAAAAAAATTTCCCCAATACTAAGCATTATTGTCGTGGTAATTTTAATTATTGGGGGATGGATTTACACTCTACAATTAAAAAGTCAAGAAGAGAAAATTTCTTGGCACCCTGCGATAAAAACCGCTTCCAATGAAACTTCTCTTAAAGGTAGCGTAGAGTTGCCAGTGCGTTGGGGAGATATTGGAGTAAAAATGGTAAAGGCGGGAGTCATTGATAAAGACAAATTTGAAGCGCTTTATAGCGGACAAGGCGGACTTTCTGAATCAGAAAAAAAATTGCTTTACAACACTGACAATGGAAATTTGGCAATTACAGAAGAAAATTCTGGAGTAATGTTAAACTTGCTTTGGAGTTTTGGATTAGGGAATAAAAATTCTATTCTGGAAAATGGTCCAATGATGGATAAACAATATGGTGGCGCGGGAAATTTTGCATCTACAGGTGGGTGGACATTAGCGCAAGGGGACGCAATGACTCATTACAGCATGCATTCATTCATAACACTTACACTGGAACAGCAAGCGTTGGTTGAAAAAATTTCCAAGGAAATCTTCAGGCCATGTTGCAACAATTCTACTTATTTTCCTGATTGTAATCACGGCATAGCGATGCTTGGATTATTAGAACTGATGGCTTCGCAGGGGGTATCAGAAAATGAAATGTATAGAGTTGCATTACAAGTAAATACTCTTTGGTTCCCAAATCAGTATGAGTCAATTAAAACCTTTTTTGTATCTCAAAATATTGATTGGAACACTGTTGACCCAAAAATAATTCTAGGAACCGAATATTCAAGCGCATCAGGATATCAAAAAGTATTGTCACAAATACAACCACAACAACAAAAAGGCGGAACAAGTTGCGCAAATTAAAAGATTAACAAAAATTAATAAAATATTATGACAACAGAATATAAAGTAATTGGAGGGATTGGATTATTAACACTAGTTATTGTTATAGGTGGAGTATGGTTATTTAGCAAGGAAGGAGCTAAAAATAGTGAGAAGCTTAGCAAGCCCATGATGGGGGAAAAGATGGCTGATGAGGGAGCAGCGCATGTTGCTCGTGGTGAATCACATGTGGCATACAACTCAAACCCTCCAACATCTGGTCCACATTGGGCAGATGTAGCAGGACCTGGGATAAAAAATCAACCCGTTCCTGATGAACTTATACTTCACAGTATGGAGCATGGCGCGGCGGTTGTGTGGTATAGAGAAAATTTAGAGCAAGGCGAGATAGATAGGATAAAACAGGCATTTAATGATTCTTCGGGAAAAAAGATAATGTTGCCGCGCAAAAATTTAGATGTTCCGGTCGCATTGACGTCATGGGGTTATCTTCTCAATCTTCAGATAATTGATGAAGAAATAATCAAGGAATTCATCGAAACGAACAATGACAGAGCGCCTGAGAAAGCGCCAGTTTAAGGGAAGTAATTTGCGAAGTGGATATCTGTCCGTTTGATATAAAGCTTGAATAGCAGTAAAATAAATCTACTTGTCCCGTTAGAAAATCAACGGGCGTAATAGTGTCAAATAAGTTTTATTAATTTAATTTTCTAATGGGATGGATTCTAAAAAAGAAATAAAAGCTTGGCGTGAAATTAAAATCAGCAAAAGATTTTTAAATGCGTTCAGAGGCATGCATGTTTTTATAATGACCACGAGACATTTATTTTTACTCATGTTCGCGATAGCAGCGGTGATAATTTTAGGATTTTCTTTGAAAGTTTCAAATTTTGAATGGATTGCTTTGGTTTTTTCTATTGGTTTTGTCATAGTCTCGGAAATATTCAATACTGCCATAGAAATAGATATAGATTTGACTTCTCCGCAATATCATCCTTTTGCTCGTGACACCAAAGACGTTGCCGCCGCAGCTGTATTGTTATCTATAATTACTTCCATAATTGTCGGATGTATTGTTTTTTTACCAAAAATTTTTTTAATCATTTAATTTAATTATTTATTGCAGTCGCTTTTTATTGTGTTATAATTTAAGTTATGAAAATTACACAGCAAAAAATATTTTTTATCATAATTGTTGTTTTAGTTCTAGGCGCAATTATTACTTTTATGGTTGATTCGCGTCCAACTACTCCCGGCAAATATGATACATTCGCAACTTGTCTTAAAGATAAAGGCGCAGTTTTTTATGGAGCTTTTTGGTGTACGCATTGCCAAACCCAAAAGGAGCTTTTTGGAGTATCGGAGAAATTATTGCCTTATGTTGAATGTTCCACTCCTGATGGCAATAATCAAACACAGATTTGTAAAGATAAAAAAATTGAAGGTTATCCTACTTGGATATTTGCCGATGGCTCTATTTTAAGCGGAGAAATTCCCTTGGCCACACTGGCAAAAAAAACTTCCTGTATTTTGCCGGAATAATAATGTAGCTGATTTTTTATCTTCGTTCTCGCCAGTCATATTCATCTTCATCATCTTTATTTTTTTCTTTTTCGTTTTCTTCTTTAATTTCTATGCCGCAATTTTGGCATATATTGCTGTATTGGCGCATGCCGCATATTGAGCATGTGAAATCTTCTTCTTCTTTTATTTCTTCATCTTCATCCATCATGTTAGAAGTAGAAAATCTTTGGATTTTCGCAGTTAATTTAATAATGGCGATTAGTTGATTCAGTATATTATAATTTTTGTATTTTAGTCAATAAGTATATAATATAGGCAATGATTTCTTTCAATAAAAAGGAAATAACTTTAATTAAAGAATTGAATACGCCGGCGAAGATACAAGACTTTTTAAATAGCCTGAGATTTAATTTTGAAGAAAATAGGGAAACCCTAAAATCTCCAGTTATGGTTTTGAGGACAAAAAGCGCGCATTGCATTGAAGGAGCTATTTTGGGCGCCTACATACTCTCTATGCATGGTTTTCCGCCACTTGTACTCCATCTAAATACGACAAAAGGGGATTATGACCACGTAGTGGCTCCATTTAAAATTAAGGGTTTCTGGGGCGCATTATCTAAGACTAATCACGCAGTATTGCGATACCGTGAACCAATTTATAAAAGTATACGCGAATTGGTGATGTCTTATTTTCATGAATATTTTTTAAATAAAAATGGCAAAAAAACTTTACGTAAATATTCCAGGCCTCTTAACTTGAATGTATTTAAGTCAAATTGGACACAAGAGGAAGGTGGTCTTTGGAACATAGACAAAGAATTAGATAAAATAAAACACTATAACATTGCTCCTAGAAATGCATTTAAAAATCTTCGCAATGCTGATAGAATAGAATGTGCTGCAGGGAAAATAGTTGAATTTATTTCACTTAAAAATAAAAAACTCTCACGCCGTGGCGGGGCAAAAAAATGAATCTGCCATCAAAAAAATTAATATTGGTTCAAATTTTCTTAATTTTTATTTTACCGGTATTTTTGATTTATTTTAATATACTGCCTGTTAGCTGGCGTATGATATTGCTGGCTGTCTGCGCTCTGGTTATTTATGGAATAATAATGCGCGAAAATTGGACTTATGAAGATATAGGATTACACCATTATAATTTCAAAAAAGCCCTGCCTTTTTACCTATCTTTTGCTTTATTAGGGATGTTAATCCTTTTTTTTATTCATAATAAAATGAATATACCCGATATTGAATCAAGAATATTTTTTATAAAAACCTTCGCTTTTTTTATACCGATTTCATTTTTTCAGGAATTTGTTTTTCGGTCTTTCCTTATACCCAGATTAAAAGCAATTTATAAAAATGATTTATTCGTTATATTTGTAAATGCTATTTTATTTACATTAATACATATAATTTATCCGAATTGGGGTATTGGATTACCGCTTGCTTTTTTCTCAGGTATTTTCTTTGCTTGGCTATATATAAAGTACCCAAATCTTGTTTTAGTTTCTTTAACGCACATCGTATTAAATATTACAGCAGTTTTGCTTGGTTTTTTTGTTATAAGTTAGTTTAAAAACCAAATATTTTACTTAAAAATCTCATAAACCAATTCCTTTTTGGAGTTTCTGTTTTTATTACGGTGGGAGAGTTAGAAACAGCAGTTATAGCTGTTGCCACGTTTTGATTGGCTGAATTTTTCAGTTTTTGCTCTTTATTTCCTGCCCCGTTGGAAGTAATCTTTCTTTTAGGGTCTTTTTCTAGAGTTTTTGTTATTTCTTTTTTAAGGACTGTCCTTTGGGGATTCTTTAAGGACTGTCCTTTTAATTCTTCTGTTTTCTCAAATTTTTGCATTGTTTGATTCCAGGTTTTACCGGATAATGCGGCCAGGGTATAAGCGGTTTCCCAAATTCTATTTTGCAAGTATTCATTTTTTATTCCGCCGTCTGTGTCTTGATTTAAGGCCAAATAATCTAACGGCGTATTATTGTTTTTTATCCAATCTTCTGGTTTTTCAGATAACGCAAGAATACCTCCTATTGCCCAAGCGGTGGAAGAAACATTATTCCAACCGCCAGTATCTTTTTGATTTTGTTTTAAAAATTCTTTTGCTTTTACTATTGCATTTTTAACCTGTTCATTTTGGTTAAAAAGAACGAGAGCTTGTATTGCAGCGCCAGTCATATCCACGCTTTCATCCCAAGATCCATTTTCTTTTTGTCTGTTTAAAACGAATGCCAAGTCGTCAGCTATTATTTTTTCTTCTGGAAGAAATCCGGCATTTTTTAGAACTATTAAAGCAAAAATATCATCATTATCTTCGTTCGCATTGCCGAATTGTTTTCCATCAAAACTATCAGTTATTTTTTTGATATAATTTTCTCCGTTTGTATTATATGGATTAAGTCCTAAAACCATCAGCGCCATTGCATGTCTTTCGTAATCTGTTAAAAGTGTTCCTGTAATTTTAGATTCCCCAAAATATTTAACCAGTTTTATTATTTGTTCTTGATTGTTTCCGGATGCCAGCGCTATAGCAGTCCAATCCGTGTATAAATCTTCACCAAAAGAACCATCTTCTTTTTGCTGCGAAATTATAAATTCAAAAGATTTTTTCAAATCAAATTTTGCTTTTACTGTGGGAGTAGGAATTGTCGCAGTCAAAATTCCACCGCCTCCTCCTCGTGCTATAGAAGGAGATGGAGTTGTTTCTACTGGAACAACAGGTGTTATTGTTAATTCTTTTGAATCAATGTATTTATCTTTTTGCGCTTTTACTATAACTGGATTTGCATCAGCGATTTGCAGAGAATATGTCCCATTCTCGTCAAGATTGTATGTATTAGAACCAATAATTATTTTCCCCCCTACCGCTGGATTCCAAACTGAATTCCATCCATCTAAACCTAATTCTTTTACACTTATTGTGATATTGTCGTTCACAGCAGGATTTAAACTACTGGCAGAAATATTTAATGGATTTATGTTGTAGTAAAATAATATATTATCATTATCCTGTAAAATATATTCTTTAGCTGAACAGCCGGAGGGAGAATCTTGGTGACATTTAAAATCCGAATGGGGATTATCTATATTTAAATTTACAAGCCACATCCAATATATCCCCTGATAATTATTTTCTGCTGTTCCAACAATATTTGCTATTCCGCCAATTGAATTTATCCACAATCCGGACCATTCACTTTTTATTTGAAAAACGCCAGATTTTTCTAATTTATCTAATGCGCAATAGGCTGTAAGAGTATCAGGTGTATTTATATCATTATCGCCATCACATGGCGCTACACTCATATCTTGATTATAAATTGAACCAGTGTCGGTTTCTATGTCTAAATGAATAGTTGTATCTGCATAAACATTATTAAAGAAACCAAAAATTGTGAAACTTATTAATGCTATAAATATAATTCTTTTTTTCATGATTTTTTTAATCTGCGCCATAGCGCAGATTAGTTATTTTTCTCATATTTCCAGGATACGACATCTCCTGAATTTAACTTATAATTTGAAACTCCAATATTTGCTTTTTTATTGTTAACATAATAAATCCAATTTTTTTCTCCGCTATTTTTTATCCCATTTATTTTTTCAATTAGTTTTCCCATTCCGGAATAAGTTTTGTCTTTAAAATCTATTTTTCTTTCTTCTTTCAATTTCACCATAAAATCATAAACATTTTCTTCTTCTACTATTGTTGTTTCTAAAATTTTTCCATCAATTTCTAGAAATGCTTTATCTTTAGCATTTTCCCCTACTCTCGGGGTAGGGGAAGAGTCCAAAATGGAAAGAGGAGGGGAAGCAGAATTTGCATTTTGCCCAATATCTTTTGTAAAAATAAAAATTAAAAAGAAAAAAAGCGAAATAGCAAGACCCAGCCATATTATTTTTTTGTTGTTTTTATTTTTATCCATCCCATTAAAAATTTTAATTAATAATAACTTTGTCTTTTTTTTGTCCGTTGAATTTTTAACGGGACAAGTAAAACAAAAAAAATTCTGCTGAGCAGAATTTTAGGACCTTCAAAAAAAAGAAGGCAAAGAAATTTTAGTCCTGCTCGGGAAAAACAAAATGATTGGTAATCGGACTTGTCCGACATAAAGTCGGCTTACCGTAGCGGCACTGTACTGGAATCTAACCAGTTTCCCCAATCACTTCTTGCGATTTTTAAACG
The DNA here is from genome assembly GCA_038063635.1 of Patescibacteria group bacterium. Classification (GTDB taxonomy): domain Bacteria; phylum Patescibacteriota; class Minisyncoccia; order Phycocordibacterales; family UBA9973; genus UBA9973. The sequence goes on from JBBTUS010000012.1 coordinate 23,655, forward strand.
AACTCCTTAATTTTATGCTTTCTTAATTATCTGTCAATTTTTCCTGTGGATAACGTCAAAACTCGTTGAAGGTATATCTTTTTTAGGGGGTTTTGAGTGTGTCGACACGAAAATTTCAGGATTTTTTAAGCTTAAAAAAATCCGTACCCTATAAAAAGATACACCGAGAAAGAGTTTTGAAAACTGCTATAATATAACTATATGGGAATAAAGAAAACAAAAATAATGGTTTTTGGAACTTTTGATGGATTACACAAGGGACATCTTAATTTTTTAAAGCAAGCAAAAAAATTAAGCAAAAAATCATTTTTAATTGTTTCAATAGCCAGAGATAAAAATGTATTAAAAATAAAGGGTCATAAACCACAACTTAAAGATACAGAGAGGCTAGTTCTGGTAAAAAAGTGTAGTTTTGCAGATAAAGTAGTATTATCAGGGAAAACCAATTATTTACCGCATATCTTAAAAGAAATGCCTGGTATTATTGCTTTAGGTTATGACCAAAAGGCATACGTAAAAAACCTTAAGAAAGATTTAAAAAATAAAGGTATTTTAATAAAAATCATACGCTTGAAACCATATAATGAGAAAATATATAAAAATCGCTTGCTAAATAAAAAAATATAAATATAATTTTATATTATCAGTAATTTTTGTTTAAAATAATATGAAAAACACAAATATCACAGAATACGTAAAAAAAATATATTTAAATAAAAACTTCGTTTATGTATTTATTGTTAGTTTAATTTCTTTAATTATAATTTTAATTATTGGTTTAGGGCTTGTTTGGTATTTTCGCGCAAATGTTTTTGATTATTTTGCCAAAGAGTATTTACAAGAAATGCAAAACCCCAATAATAATTTAGGAAATGATGGAAAATTAACTGCTGAAAAAATAATAGAAAAGCAGTCTATCTTTTCGCAAGAATCTTTTGTTATTGATGCCGTGAAAAAAACTAATCCAGCTGTTATTTCTATTGTTATCAGTAAAAATGTTCCCAAATATGAAGCTTATGTTGACCCAAATCAACAACAAAATCCATTTGGTGATTTATTCCCCGGTTTTTATTTTAATATTCCGCAATATCGTCAAAATGGTACGGAGAAAAAAGAAATTGGCGGAGGGTCTGGATTTTTTGTATCAAGCGATGGGTTGATTGTTACCAATAAGCATGTAGTCAGCCAGACAGATGTTGACTATACGGTATTTACAAATGATGGAAAAAAACATGAAGCGAAAGTTATAGCTCGCGACCCAGTGCTTGATATTGCTCTGATAAAAATAATCGGTTCCGATTTTCCATATCTTTCACTAGGTAATTCTGATTCTCTACAAATTGGACAAAGTGTTATTGCTATAGGTAATGCGTTGGCTGAATACAGGAATACAGTTTCAGTTGGCGTAATTTCAGGACTGGCTCGTTCTGTTATCGCCGGGGATTCTTTCGGCAATACGGAATTATTAGACCATGTTATTCAAACCGATGCGGCAATCAATCCTGGAAATTCTGGCGGGCCATTGCTTGACCTTTCTGGCCATGTAATTGGTGTTAATGTCGCGATAGCGCAAGGGTCTCAAAATATTGGTTTTGCTCTTCCAATCAACAACATTAAAAGCGCGATTGAGTCGGTAAAAGCTACCGGTAAAATAGTCAGGCCATATTTAGGCGTTAGGTATATTGCCATTAATTCTGAAATGAAAGAAAAAAATAATTTATCAGTTGATTACGGCGTGCTGGTTAAAGCAGGACAAAATCAAAATGAACTGGCTGTTATTCCGGGCAGTCCAGCAGACAAAGCGGGGATAGTGGAAAATGATATAATTCTTGAAATTGACGGAATAAAGTTGGATGATAAGACCACTCTAGCTTCTCTGGTTAGACAAAAAAGAGTTGGTGATGTGATTACTTTAAAAATTCTCCATAAAGGAAGTGAAAAAAATGTTCAACTAACTCTTGAAGCAGCCAAAGATTAAAGTTCCTTGCACTTTTTATTTTATGTCTTTTAGTCTCAGAGCAACAAGAAGTCCGAGTAATAATATTGTGCTCAAGAAAAAGAAAAGATATTCAAAAGATGGAACTAGAAAAAGAATAGGAACAGCAACAAGAGGAGCTACAATATAAGCAACAAAAGGGGCATTGCGGAAAAAACTTATTTCATCGGCATTTCTTTCGTTTATAGTTTTGAAGAAATAACTTTCATTCATAACTTCTATCGTAGCAGCGCCTATACGCGTGGCAAAAAGTATCAAGGCCCATATCCAAAGTATAGAATTTGTAATTAACGGAATTATCAAGACGGACAATATGATAATTGAAAAACCCGCAATAAGCATTTTCTTTTCGCCGATTTTGTCCGAGAGTTTTCCTAAAGGAAAATCCAATATTACAAATGGTATAAGCATTATTGAAAAAATTATGCCGATTTTATCCCAGCCGAAGTTCATATATTCGTGCAAATATATTGGTGTATAAATTATCATCCAGACATAAAAGAATTGTAAAATTAAATTACTTAAATAAATCTTTGAAAGATGTTTGTTCTGCATAAAAGACTTGATTGTTTTTAATACCGGAACCTTTTTATATTCCGGGTCTTTGAAATCATGCAAAAATAGAATAAAAATTAAAAATAATAAAATCACAAACCCCGCGCTAAGAAGATAAATGCCCCAGAAAGAACTTTTATTAATAATTGAACCGGAAATCATTTGAGCTATAATCCAGGCGAGATTTACAACAGTTAAGTAAAATCCTCGAATTAAACCCACATTAGAATTTTTTGAAGAATCTTCAATAAAAATATCCAGTGAAGCGACAATTAAACCAACTGATACGAAATAAAAAATAAAAGCGGGAATTACGATAAATACATTTTTTCCAAAGGCTAGTAAAATAAGCGAAATAAATAACAATAAGCATGATGAAAGAACCGTTAGATAATTACCCAGACGAGCCAGAATTTTCGGCATTTTTAACAGAACTATTATAGCCATAACCGAAGCGATTATATAAATAATACCTACATAATCCCTATTAATATAAGTTTCTAAAAAACTTGAATTTATATAAGAAACAAGAGCAATTGATATAGAAAACAAAAAACCGGCCAAATATATTATTTTTCTGCTATTTTTCATAACTAGTTTTAATTGATTTTCACTTAAACGCTTAGTACCACGGGAATAACCAAAGGTCTTTTGGCAGTTTTTTGATATAAGAATTTTGAAATTGTTTCGCCTAAATTATTTTTAATAAAATCAAAATCAATTTGATTCCCGCCTGAATGACTATCTAGTCGGGCAGATGTTTTCATTGTAGCATTTTCCACTGATTTTTTAATAATTATTCGCACTTGGCGGAGAAGTTCTTGATTTTCTTTCAAATAGACGAATCCTCTGGAAATCAAATCAGGAGATTTTTTTAATTTGCCGGTTTTTTGGTCAATCAGAGCAATAATAACAAACATTCCGTCTTGCGCGAGCATTACGCGGTCCCTGATAACAACATCTTGCACATCGCTGATTGCCAGACCGTCCACCATCATTGGCGCTGAAGGAGCTTTTTCTTTTCTCAAAATAATTTTTTGTCCGTCAGAAGATATTTCAATAATAGAGCCATTATCCGGAACAACTATATTTTCTTCCGGCATGCCCATTTCAAGGGCGAGTTCTTTATGTAATTCAAGATGATAATGATTACCATGAATTGGAATGAAAAATTTAGGATGGGTTTTTTTATGAAGCCATCTTATATCTTCTTTATTTCCATGTCCCGTAGCATGAACAAAATCTTCACCGGGAGTTCGATAACTTATTATTTTAACTCCTTGTCGCGACAGATTGTCTTTTATGCGTTGAACTTTTATTTCATTTCCAGGAACAATAGATGAAGAAAGAATTATGGTATCTCCTTTCTTGATTGAAAATTTTGTATGAGATTTATTGGCTGCTCGTGAAAGGGCCGCAAATTCTTCTCCTTGAGAACCAGTCATAAGTATTACCACTTTATTAGGCGGATAATTATTAGCTTCTTCTATTGGAATCAATGTATCTTTTTTGGCTTTTAAAAATCCTGCTTCTATTGCGACATCAATATTTGTTTTCATTGAACGCCCGTCAATTGCAATCTTTTTACCTAAAGATTCAGCGACTTTTACCACATGAGCCAGACGAGTGATATGTGAAGCAAAAGCGGCAATTATTATTCTACCTTGTACTCTTTTTATCAGATTTTCAAGTCCTTGATGCACTTTTATTTCCGGCAAAGAAAACCCTTCATTTTCAATGTTAGTAGAGTCAGTCATTAGAAGAAGCACTTTTGCTTTATCAAAAATAGAATATTCTTTTTCTTCTTCTTCTGATGCTATACCGTCTATTTGGTCCAATTTATAATCTCCCGGGGTAACTATCCAGCCGTTTTTAGTTTCTATAATTACACCCATTGAATCAGGGATTGTGTGATTGACGCCAAAAAATCTTATTTTAATTTTTCCACAAGTTATGGTTTCATTTTTTTCCACGACTTCCGTTCTCATTTGCGGCAAATGGGGAAATTCTTCCTGTCTTTTTTTCATCATCAATATTGAAAAATTTCTTGAATAAACCTTAGGATTACCGATACGAGAAAGCACAACAGGCACGCCTCCGATATGGTCCAAGTGCGCGTGGGTTATTAACAGCGCGCGTATTTTATCTTTATTTTCTTCAAGGTAAGTAGTGTTTGGAATAACATAATCAACTCCCGGAGTTTCTTCGTTTGAAAAATGCATTCCAGCGTCAATAATGACAATATCATTATCAATTTCTATGGCAGTCATGTTTTTGCCGATTTCTTCCACTCCGCCAAGCGGAATAATGCGTATTCTTCCTTCTTCCAACGGCGGAATTTTGTCATCATTTATTTTTTTGAATTGATTTCTGGAATTATTTACTCCACGACTTTGCCTAAAATTCTTTTTAGAATATTGGTAAGTGGAATTTTTTGTAATTCTCTTTTTTTCCTGTATTTTATTTGCTCCAAACACAGGCGGGTGAGAATATGTTTTCTCCTCTTTTCTAGGGTCAATACTGACCGAGCTGAAGGATAATCTGTTTTTTTTCATAATTGATTTTTAACGAATGTTAGTGAGTATAAAAATCTTTACCCAGCACATAACTCTACGTTGTTAATATTATTATAATAATTCCTTTTATTGATTTTAATAAGCAAATACTTTTTAAATTAAATATAAAGTTATGTGCTGGGTTATTTTTAATTTGCGAACAATTTCCAAACACTATCCGTATTCATATACCATAAATATGAGTTCAAAAATCTATCAGCTGGCGAGTTTATATGGTCTAAAGAAAGTCCTTTAACATTTTTTGATATTACATATATGAATTTAGGACTGTATAGAAAAATAGCTGGCATATCTTTTTTTATTTCATCTTCAAATTGCGCATATTTTTTAATTCTTGATTTTTTGTCAGTTAAAGTAAAGGCGTCTTCTAAGATTTTATCTACTTTGGCATTAGTATATATTGCAACATTAAGTCCGGGGTCTTTTCTTTGAGAAGAATGCCAAAAAGCGAATAAATCAGTTTCATGAGTTATAATTTGTCCAAATAATAGCGCATCATATTTACGCGGACGTATTACGTACTGGTTTAAATTACCAACTTCAAAAGTTTTTACATCAACCTTTATACCCACAACCTCCAAATCTTGTTTTATTAACTCAGCGGTTTTTGCAAGCTCCAAAGCATTACTGGTAGAAATAGAAAATTCTAAACGAATAGTTGTCTTCTTTCCTTTAACAGTAGTTGTTTTTTCTAAGAATACATCTATTCCTTTTTTCCAGCCGTCCTTTTTTAAAATATTTTTCGCCTCGCTCAATATTTCTTCACGTGAAAGTTTGTTTTTCTTGCTTAATTTTTGATACCCAATCATGTTTGGAGGTATTGGGTCGTCAATCGCAACTCCGTATTCAGAAAGAACTTCACGCACTATTTTGTCTTTACCTATAGCTTTATTAATAGCTTGGATTATATTCCTGTTTGTAAATAATTGATTTTGATTTTGATTAAAAAAGAGCCCAAACACGCGAGGCAAAATTGAAGATTCTACGATGTAATTTTTTTCCTTCAGAATCTCCGCATTTTTAGGAGTAATTGAACTTATTTGTTCCACTTCTCCTTTTTCCAGAGCAGCTATCAAATCATTCTCATTGGCGTAAAAATGCAATGTAATTTTTTCTATATATGGTTCACCTAAACTGAACTTATTAAAAGCCACAAGATTATAATAATTAATCACACCGGATGACTGTTTGCTTACATTTTTAATTTTATATGGTCCAGAACCAATAGGATTTATGTTTAGATTATTTATCTCAATAGGGGAATTAATCCACAAATGTTCTGGTATTATACCTAGCGTTAAATTTTCTAAAAATGAAGCATAAGGTTGTTTTAAAGTGAATTTAATAGTCTTGTCATCTATTTTTTCAACACTTACTCCGTCCCAATTTGCTTTTTTTGGACTTTTTATTATAGGATTTTTAACTTCATTTATTGTAAAGATAATATCTTCTATTGTTACGGGTTCTCCGTCATGGAAATATACATTATTTTTTAAAATGAAAACATAAGACAATTCATCTTTTGATATTTCATATTTTTCCGCTAAGTCTGGTATTAGATTGCCTTTTGCGTCTTTTCTCATTAATCCAGAATAAATAAGTGAAACTAAATCATCGTCAGCATCAGAAAAAGCCAGAATTGGATTTATAAATCTTGGAGTTCCGACAATGCCCTCAGATATAGAGCCTCCTTTCATTGGAACATTTATCATAAATGATTTATTGATAGTTTGGAGTATTCCGATTGTGCTTATAATTAAAAGAAATAAAAAACCCCAAAAAATCATCAATTCTTTCTTTGAGAAAGAGGAGATAGCTAATTTAATTTCAGTTTTTTTTGGTAATTTTAAATTACGTAAGCGATTATAGAAGTTTTCCATCCCGTACGAAATAGGAAATCTTTAGATTTCCGTAGTTAATTTATTAAATAATAATGTATTTGACATAGATAGTTTATCCGTTCTCCCTAGAAATAATTAACTGAATAATTTCGTTCGGGATCCATAGAAGAAAAATTGCATACAAAGCAAAAACTTTAGCTGTTTGCTTTTATTATTATAGCGAGAAAAGCGGATAAAGCAAAGAGAATGCCACAACTAATGGATAAATAAAAAAGAAACTTTTCAAAACCACGACGAGTATGATGAAATGACCCGCCGTCACTACCTCCTAGCGCGCCTCCTACTCCTGCTTCTGACTGCTGTAACAGGATGGCTGTTACTAGTATTACCGAAAAAACTATTTGCGCATAAGGCAATATTTTAGCTACTATCTGCATGGGGTTATTATTACATAATTTAACTTAAAATGCAACAAGTGTTGTATTTTAAGTGAATTATTTATACCCCGTAGTGAATTTTGGCAATGTACAAAGTGTGTAAATTTTATAAAATTTACTTTGCCAAAATCTACTACAGGGTGATATAATATTTACATGAAAGAAATTACAATTTTAGGTTTGTTTCAAAAATTATTTCACAATTTTAATGCTCGTCAAATGAAAGATGCGACTTTGGCTTTCAAAAAACATTTAGACGATGGAGGTAAAATGTTAGTCGCTATGGGTGGAGCAATGTCTTCAGCTCAATTAGGTATAACCCTAGCGCCGATGATTAAGGAAGGCAAGATTCATGCAATTTCCTGCACTGGCGCAAATTTAGAAGAATCAATTTTTCGCTTAGTAGCGCACAATAGTTATAAAGATTACCCGGATTACAGATATTTAACCAAAGAAGACGATGAAAAAATTTTAAATAAAGGAGAAAGAAGGGTGACAGATACAACTATCCCGGAAGAGGAAGCATTTAGAGTTATTGAACCGATTATTTTGAAGAGATGGAAAGAGGCGGAAAAAAACGGTCAGCGTTTTTTTCCGCATGAATATTTTTACCAAATGTTATTGTCTGATGATTTAAAAGACAAATATGAAGGCAACCCGGAACATTGCTGGCTTTTAGAAGCAGCTAAAAAAAACTTGCCAATTGTTGTTCCAGGTTGGGAAGATTCAACTTTAGGCAATGTTTTTTCTTCTTGTTGTGAAGATAAAATAGTAAAAAATTCTAATATTGTAAAAACCGGAGTGGAATATATGATGTATCTGTATGATATGTATCCAAAACTTGCAAAAGATGGCCCCGGACTTGGATTTTTCCAAATCGGTGGAGGAATTTCCGGAGATTTTCCAATTTGCGTAGTTCCTTCCATAAAATATGATTTAAAAAAACCTGTTCGTCCTTGGGGATATTTTTGTCAGATTTCCGATTCAACAACTTCTTATGGCTCGTATTCAGGGGCAACTCCAAATGAAAAAATAACTTGGGATAAACTTACTAAACATACGCCGATGTTTGTGATTGAATCTGATGCGACTATTGTTGTTCCGCTTATGTTTGAAGCAATCTTAGATAGATACACTTTAGGCGAAAAATAAAATACCAAGGGGAAATCTTGGTATACTTCGCAGATAAACCGAACCATGAAAAATTTTTTAAAAATCTTTTTACCTCTTTTTGTTATCGGGGCAATAATATTTCAATTTCGGGCTACGCTTTTAGCGCGATTGTCACCAATTTTAAATAACCTTAGCGCATTTTTTATAAAACATGCTCCTTGCGCAGAGCCGATACCATATGCTCTTGGTGCTTTTGATACGCAATTTAATATTTCTCAAAAATATTTTCTGACCGCGCTGACTGACGCGGAAGCTATTTGGGAAAAACCTTTTGGTAAGGATTTGTTTGCTTATGCGCCCTTAGATTCTACCTATGATGTTTTGAAAATTAACCTTATTTATGATTATAGACAGCAAGCAACCGGCAAGTTGGCAAGTTTAGGCATCATAGTTAAAGACAATAAAGCTTCATACGATATGCTTAAGGCGAAATTTACGGCGCTAAAAGTTGAATATGATACAGAAAAAAATATTTTTGATACGCGAATAGAAGTTTTTAATCAAAAACAGCAAGTTTACGAAAATTTAGTTAAATCTTGGAATAAAAAAGGTGGGGCTCCGATTGAAGAATTCAATAAGATTGAAATAAATCGTTTAGCGTTAGAAACTGAATTAAAAGAATTGCAAACTATGCAAATTCGTATTAATGCAATGGTGGATGAATTAGATGCGCTCGTTGTGGTTCTCAATCGTTTAATAACTTCACTTAATCTTTCTGTTGATAAATATAATACAACCAGCGTCTCGCGCGGAGAATCATTTGAAGAAGGAGTTTTTTCCACCGATGGATTAAAAAGAGAAATAGATATTTATGAATTTAGCAGTCGGGAAAAACTTGTCAGAGTTTTAGCGCATGAATTAGGACATGCTTTAGGGATTGACCATGTGGATGACTCAAAAGCGATAATGTATATGTTTAATCAAGGAAACAATGAGATATTAACAAAGGCTGACCTTACAGCGCTTAAAATTAAGTGCGGGGTGAAGGAGTAGCTATTTTTTCAGTTAGGTTCATAATTAATAAATTATTAGCTTACTAATTAATTTATTATTTTTATACTTACAATTCTTACAAATTATGATATAATAATTTTATTAGTATTAATCAAGCATTTTAAATTTTTATGGCAGAAATAAAAGCATTGTGTATGAAGTGTAGAGACGCAAAAAATAAACCTACGATGCAGACGATGACGAATATGAAGGTTGAAGAAAAAAAAGGCAGGTATTTTGCAAAAGGGCAGTGTGGCAAGTGCGAAGGCAATCAATTTAAGTTCATGTCTAAAGCGGACGCAGAAGCAGCGAAGTAGTATTAATAATTTAACAAAAGTAAAAATTTATGGCAAAAGGAGACGGACATAGAAAAGAGAAAAAGAAAACAAAAAAGGCAAAGAAATAATATTTGCACTAAAAATGCCCTTATTCAAGGGCATTTTTAGTGCTTAAACCCGTCGTTTGTAAACAACGGGTTGACACTAGCTTTCCCTTCGTATATACTCTTCAAGCGTCTTTCCTTTTATGGAATGATGTTTTAATTTAACTTTCTTTGACAAAAGAATAGTTTTTGAGAACAAGTGCAAGCTTGTTTATTTTTTTTGAATTCCAAGAGCTAGGACCAACAAGGGAAAACATCCCGTCGTCGCTAAAGCTATGGCGGGCGCAGTGCTGTTTTTTGTTTTGTTTCGTTCTTACTCCAATTCGCCCCGCCTTTGGCGGGGCAAGGTTGGAACTAACTTTTAGTTAGAGTTTGATCCTAGCTCAGGATGAACGCTGGCGGCGTGGATAAGGCATGCAAGTCGAACGAACTTTATTTTTCCGATGACGCGATTATATCAAATCAAAGGTCGTTTAAAGTTAGTGGCGAACGAGGTAGTAATACGCAGGAACTTCCCCCAAAGTCGTGAATAATCCGGAGAAATCCGGACTAATACACGATAGTCTCGCAAGAGTAAAGACAAGATTAATTTTTTGTGCGCTTTGGGAAAGGCCTGTGCGGTATCAGCTAGTTGGTAGTGTAATAGACTACCAAGGCTATGACGCCTAGGGGAGCTGAGAGGCTGACCCCCACCGATGGTACTGAGACACGGACCATACA
>JBBTUS010000013.1:0-5196 GCA_038063635.1 Patescibacteria group bacterium
GAAACTGTGCCAGTTAAAGCGGAAGATAAATTACCTTTGATGTTGAGAAGAGAAGAGGGTGTTGTCGTCCCGATGCCGACTCTATGATTCACAGAATCTACAAAAAGAGTGTTGGTATCTACGGTTAAATTATGAAGTCCCAAATTGACATCAGTAGTTGCTCCTGTATATAGGACATAATTAGCCAGACCTAGATTCACTGTGCAATTCACTTCTCCCGGAAGACAGGCCGGGTCTAAAGTCTCTCCCGGGTTATAGGGAGAACCGATGGCAAAGATACGAACGGATGATGTCAATAATAATGTGAAAAAGAAAACGAACAGAAGCTTATGCCGGTGGAGTTTAAAAAATTGTGAGTTAAAAAGTTTCATTGATATTTATATTATATAATGCTTTTAATTTAAATAATCGTTTTTATGTGTATAATTGTGTAAAATAAAAATTAAATTAAATAAAGCGTCCTGTGATAGCGTGAAATAGGAATGTTAATATTGGGTATAAGTAATTGGAAAAAAATACAATAAAAATAATTATTAAAACAAGAGAATAATTTTCAAAAAAATTAACTATTCTCATAAAAGACACTGGAAGCAGATTTAAAAATATTTTTGAACCATCCAGCGGTGGAATTGGAATTAAATTAAATATTGCCAATCCTAAATTTACAACAACAATTGAAGAAATAATAAAATCAAAACCGGCTGGAACATTCATATTTAAAGAAAAACGCAAAATAAGGCCAAAAATAATTGCTATGGCAAAATTTGCTATTACTCCCGCAGAAGCAACAGCTATTGTCCCCCATTTTTTATTTGAAAGATTGTATGGATTATAAGGAACTGGCTTGGCCCAGCCAAATAAAAACGGGGAGCCCGTAATTAATAAAAGTCCTGGCAAAAGAATAGAACCAAATAAATCTAAATGTTTTATTGGATTTAAAGTCAACCTGCCGGCAAAACGAGCTGTTTTGTCGCCAAAATATTCTGCCATAAATCCATGTGAAATCTCATGAATTACTACTGACATTACAAGCACGAGAATATAAAAAATAGCATTGGTTGCGTCCATATAAACTTTATGATAACATGAAAAAATCTGCTTGTCCCGTTAGAAAATCAACGGACTTGTGAAATGTATCTGTTTAATAATTAAATTTTTTAATGGGATGGTGAAAATATGTAAAATAACAAAAAAGAGCTCAATGGTTGGAGGCGGATATTCAAATAGAACTCGCGCGACTAAATTCAACCCAACGGGCAAAAAACGAAATTATGCAAATCTTCAAAAAAAGAAGATTTTTGTTCCTGAACTCAATAAATCAATCAAAATAGAAGTTTCCACGAAAGGTATGCGCACTATGAAGAAAAACGGCATTTACGCGACACTCAAAAAAGCCGGAATAGTAAAATAAAAAAAACGAAGGATTATCCTTCGTTTTTTACTTTCCATAAAATTCATCTAACTGATGGCCTATTATATTCCCTTCAACTTTTTCATTAAAAAGAATTTCACTTCCTTCTAATACAAAAACATAACGAATGGGAATTTCTAACATTTTAGACCAACAATCCTTGCAAGCCCACCAATGACCCCACAAATACAAATCAAACTGACCATCTTTATTAAAACCATTTTTTATTAACTTTTCTGATGCGCGGTATTCCGCATGGCGATTTCCGCCGGCGCAACCGGGACACATCCAATATTTTTGCCCGGAAGGAATTTTTAAAAATCTCCTTATGCAATATTTTTTGTGAAAAGCCAATAATTTTGAATTTTTTATAGATGCTTTGCTTGATTCTTTGGCAACAATCGCATTGTCGCCGGAACGAACAATAACCGCTCCCGTGGGCATTCTTCTGTCTGTGGAGTAAAGAAAAGCTAATCTCTTTGCTTCTCTAATGAACTCATTATTCCCGGATACATACATAATTGTATGACCTTCCGGCAAGTAAGGATAAATTACTTCTGGTGTTTTCATAGGACTTATTTTATTATATACTCTACTCTATGACAACCTTTGACGCAATCTATCAAAACTTAATAAAAAAAATAATGGAAGAAGGTATTGAGGAGTTGAATGAAAGAACGGGACATAAGATAAAAATATTGCTTGGTCTTACTTTTCAAATTGACATTGAAAAAGAAGGTTTCCCAATATTAACTCTCCGAAAAAATCCGATAAAATCCCCTATTGCTGAACAAGTTTGGTTTATTACCGGGGATAAAGATACTGAATTTTTAAGAAAATATACAAAAATGTGGGACGAATTTATTGAAGAGGATGGAACCATTACTTCAGCTTATGGTTATCGTTGGAGACATCATTTTGGAAGAGACCAACTTGGCCAACTTGTTAAACATTTAACAGCAGAACCGCATTCAAGACAAGGAGTTGTAATAACATGGGACCCGGCTGATGATGGATTATACGGAAAAGGTTTAAAAGCAACATATAAAAAAAATGCGCCATGTCCTTTTGCTTTTACTGTTAATATTATTGGTGGACGACTTCATTTACACAACATTATACGTTCAAATGACATGATGCTCGGTTGTCCGTTTGATACATTTGGTTTTAGTTTGCTTATGTGCACGCTTGCGCAAAAATTAGGAGTTCGTCCTGGAATATATACTCACTCAATATCAAATGCGCATATTTATGACACACACTATGAAGGAGCGAAGGAATTAATTAGAAGAACAAATACTCACGAAAATATTTTTCCTAAATTACCCCAAAATATTTTTGACCGAGCAGAAAGAAAAGATGAAACTTTAGTTGATGAAATTTATCAAACATTCGCGCCATATTTCAAACCAAGTGAACCAATCACCGGTTTGGATATAATCAAATAACCTGTCCCGTATTAAATTTTTGATTAAAACAAATGACCATTATAAATAAAAACTTAAAATTTTAATACTGGGATGATTCTATCAATAATTTCAGCTATTGGAAAAAATAACGAACTTGGAAAAAAGAATGACCTCCTTTGGAATTTACCGGCAGATATGAAGCACTTTAGAGAAACAACCAGAGGGCATACTGTCGTTATGGGACAAAAAACATTTGAATCTTTAGGTCGTGATGAAAATGGCAATCAAATTGGCCGATTACTTTCTAATCGCAGAAATATTATTTTGACTCAAGACACAAATTTTAAAAAAGAAGGCGCTGAGATTGCTTATTCCATTGAAGAACTTATGAATTTGTTAAAAAACACCACCCTCGGCCATAGCACGACCACCCTCGGGCATAGTCCTATGGGCGAGCCGGGCGAGGCAAAAATAGATGAAGAGGTTTTTATAATCGGCGGAGGACAAATTTACAAATTATTTATAAATAAGGCTGATAAGCTTTATATTACTCATGTGGACGAATCATTTCCTGATGCGGAAATATTCTTCCCTATTATAGAAGAAAGTAAGTGGCAAAAAATAAAGAGTGAAAAATACTTAAAAGATGATTTAAATAAATATGACTTGGAGTTTACAGAATATACTAGAAAATAAAAATAAAATATATGGTTTTAAAAAGCATTGCGCAGGAGTTTAGAAAATAAAAATGGTACTCCATTTATTATTTTCTTGAACGACGAGCATAGCAAATTGCCAACAGGCAATTATGTGTGGTTTTTAAAACTATATATTTTATATTTATTTTTTAACTTTAAGAAAAAAACTAGGGGTCTATGTCAGTTTTGATTCTAATAAAAATATCTTTTCCGTCAGGAGTTTTCTTTTTTTGGTATTTACGATTTTTATTTTTTTCTATTTTTAAAATTAATTCTTTTTCCAAATCATAATCCAAAATTTCGCACATTCCCAAAAGAAAAATAGCCACATCGGCAAATTCTTCCGCCACTCCTTTTTGCCCTTTGCTAAATTTTGAAAATGCTTCAGACAACTCTTCGTGGGCGCGACAAAATTCAAGAGCGACATCAGTAACATTGAATCCTTTTTCAATCTTGTTTCGCATTACTTCTTTTTGTAATTCTTTTAAGTCAACCATTCACTAAATATACTCCCAAACAACAAAAAAGCCAACAGAAAATCTGTTAGCTTTTTTTATTGAAGTGATTTATATCACTTCAATGCCCATTGAACGGGCAGAGCCTGCAATGATTTTAATAGCGCCTTCTTTGTCTTTTGCATTTAAATCAGGCATTTTCTTCTCGGCAATTTCCCAAGCTTGAGCTTTAGTTATTTTACCAACTTTAGTTATTTTATTTTTACCTGACCCTTTTTCAACTCCGGCAGATTTCAGAATAAGTCCGCTTACAGGAGGAGTTTTTATTATAAAATCATAAGTTCTATCTTCAAAAACAGTTATAACAACAGAAACTTTATCTCCAGCCATTTTAGCTGTTGCAGCATTAAATTTAGTTACAAAATCCCCTATATTTATGCCTGCTTGTCCAAGTGCGGGACCAAGCGGAGGCGCAGGAGTTGCTTTGGCAGCTTGTATTTGAAGTTTTATTTTTTTGGTTATTTTTTTCATATATTTACTTATGAGCGAAGCGAATTAGAAAATTATGAACCTCGCACATATTTTACCCTTATTTTATATAAAAATTTGTCTTTCAGACAAATTTTTCTTTCTAATAAAACCATTATACATAAATAAAAATTAAAGACAAATCGTTCCGTAAAATATGTGCGGGGTTAAGAAATCTATAGTCGTTACGCTCCTTATATTTTCTTGACTTGCAAGAAATCAAGTTCAACCGGTGTTTCGCGGCCAAACATTGAAACAAGCACCTTAACTTTTCCCCGCTCTTCATCAACTGAATTTACTTTACCTTCAAGGTCTTTAAACGGACCATCAACAATGCGAACTGTTTCACCTATTGCCAAATCAATGTTATGTTTAGCCGTGCTTGCATCCATTTTCTTGAACAAATAATCAACTTCTTCTTTTTTTAGAGGAACCGGATTAACTCCAGCGCCAACGAACCCGGTAACTCGCGGAGTATTTCGAACAACATACCAAGAATCATCTGTCACAATCATATCCACTAAAACATATCCCGGATAAATTTTTTCTTCCACTTCTGCGCGTTTTCCGCCTTTAATTTTTATTTTTAATTCAGTTGGCACAATCACATTAAATATTTTATCGTTCATGCCGAGAGAATCAATTCTTTGTTTTAAATTGCGAAGAACCGCGTTTTCATAGCCGGCATAAGTGTG
>JBBTUS010000013.1:5296-23436 GCA_038063635.1 Patescibacteria group bacterium
AATTCCAATTACCTTTCGCAAGAACGGTTCTTGCGAGTTGAAGTGGGGATAAAGCGAGGTTGCAATTTATGCAATACAATGATATATTTGGAATATTAGTCCTGTCGCAACAGGGCTTTTTTAGAAAAAATTTAATAAAAAATAATGAGCAAAGCGAATATATTTTTATTAACCCAGCACATAACTTAACGAACGATATTACTTATAAATTCTTCAAAAGAGAAGAATACTGAGTTTTATTAAATTTAATACGTTTTGTAAGTTATGTGCTGGGTGAGGATTTTTATACTCACTACGTTCGTTAAAAATCACTATGTTAGATATAAAAACATTCAAATCAGCATTGGAACAATTAGAGGAAGAAAGAAAAATTCCAAAAGAAAAAATATTGGATGCAATTGAACAAGCCATGGCCGCGGCTTATAAAAAAGATTATGGCAAAAAGGGCCAAATTATTCGCGCAAAGTTTGATTTAGAAACAGGAAAAACTGATTTTTTCCAAGTAAAAATAGTTGTTGACGAAACTATTGCAAAAATTGGAGAAGAAGAGGGTGAAACAAAAGAATATGCCACAAAAGAAAGCAACACCTTGGATGAGCGTGTTCATTTTAATTCTGAACATCATATAATGATAGAGGATGCTAAAAAAATAAAAAAAGGGGTAGAATTAAACGATGAAATTATCTTCCCTCTTGAGCCGAAAGATGATTATGGACGAATCGCCGCCCAAACAGCCAAGCAAGTTATAATTCAAAGAATTCGTGAAGCGGAACGCACTTCAATCATAGACGAATATGGAACAAAAGAAGGAGAAATAATTTCCGGGATAGTTCAAAAAGTTGAAAAAGGAAATGTCTATGTGGATTTTAATCGCGCAACCGGAATCTTGCCCGCTGAAGAACAAATTCCGGGAGAATATTTCCAAAGAGGACAAAGATTGCGAGCATATTTATATTCAGTGGAAGACACCCAGAGAGGAATTAATCTTCGTCTTTCTCGCACTCATCCTAAATTTATAGAAAAATTGTTTGAAGTTGAGGTGCCGGAAATTCAAAACAGTATTGTGAAAATAAAGTCTATCGCCAGAGAAGCTGGCGCTCGTTCTAAAATTGCCGTGCATTCAACCGATGACCACATTGACCCAGTCGGGTCCTGCGTTGGACAAAAAGGCACGCGAGTAAATACGATTACCCAAGAACTTTCGGGAGAAAAAATAGATATAATTCCTTGGTCCGAAGACCCAAAAGAATTTGTTTCAAATTCTCTTTCTCCAGCCAAAGTTATTTCAATTGAGATAAATGAAGAAGAACATAAAGCAACTGTTGAAGTTTCTGATGACCAACTTTCTCTGGCTATAGGCAAGGGCGGGCAAAATGTTCGTCTGGCGGCAAAATTAACCGGATGGAGAATAGATATCAAGGGTGATGGCAAACAAGTAGCTTCAACCGATGGAGATATGGTTGAAATAGAAGAAGAGAAAAAAAATAAAAAGTAAAATTAATTATTATTAAAATAATGAGCGTAGCGAATATATTTTTAATAACCCAGCACATAAATCAACAAAATTTACAACTTCAAAATTAAACACTTACACGGTTTTAATTCGAAAATTGAGTAGCTAAAGTTTTGTAATTTATGTGCTGGGTGAAGATTTTTATACTCACTATCGTTCCTTAAAAATCAATCATGAATCCATTTTTATTGTTCGCGATTATTAGCTCTTTGATTGCCATTTTATATGGTTTGTTTTTAGCTAAATCAATATTAAAAAAGAGCGCCGGTAATGAAAAAATGCAAGCTATCGCGGCCGCAATAGCCGAAGGAGCCAAAGCTTATTTAAATAGACAATATAAAACAATCGGCATAATAGCCGTTGTTCTTTTCTTTATTCTTTGGATAATGCTAGGCATAGCTTCCGCTGGCGGTTTTGTTTTAGGAGCAGTTCTTTCAGCTCTGGCTGGATATATTGGAATGAATGTTTCAGTTAAAGCAAATGTTAGAACAACGGAAGCGGCTAGAAACGGATTAAAAACAGCGTTGGATGTCGCATTTAAGGGCGGAACAGTCACCGGACTTTTAGTTGTGGGAATGGCTCTGCTTGGCGTTACATCATTGTATGCTGTCACTGGCGATATAAAGGCATTAATCGGTCTTGGTTTTGGAGCATCATTAATTTCAGTTTTTGCCAGGCTGGGCGGAGGAATTTTTACAAAAGCGGCTGATGTTGGAGCCGATTTAGTTGGAAAAAATGAAGCAGGAATTCCAGAAGACGACCCAAGAAATCCCGCAGTCATAGCCGACAATGTCGGAGACAATGTTGGAGATTGCGCCGGTATGGCCGCCGACCTTTTTGAAACTTATGCTGTAACTTCTGTCGCAACGATGCTCTTGGGTTCTCTTTTATTTGTAGGAGATAAAAATGTAATGTTATATCCTCTGGCGATAGGGGGTGTTGCAATTATTTGCTCAATAATCGGCACTTGGTTTGTAAAACTTGGACAGAAACCTACCCACCCTCGCGACGCTTCGGGAGCAGGCGGGAATAATATTATGGGCGCTTTATATAAAGGACTTATTGTTTCTGGAATATTAGCGGCAATTTCTTTTTATCCAATTACAAAATTATTAATGTCAGAAAACGGTTCTTACTCTGTTTTAAGTTTGTTCCTTTCCGCAATCACGGGACTTCTAGTTACCGGAGCGCTTGTAATTATCACCGAATACTTTACTTCCACAAAATACAGTCCCGTTAAATCTATCGCTCAAGCTTCACTTTCCGGGCACGGAACAAATGTTATTCAAGGATTGGCAATTTCAATGAAAGCTACGGCTCTTCCTCTTTTAACTATCGTAGCTGGAATTTTAATCACTTATAATCTTGGCGGATTATATGGTATTGCTATTGCGGCAATGGCTATGCTTTCTATGACGGGAATAATCGTGGCGATTGATGCCTACGGTCCAATTACAGACAACGCCGGAGGTATTGCAGAAATGGCCGGTCTCCCAGAATCAGTTCGTAATGTTACTGACCCTTTGGATGCTGTTGGAAATACCACAAAAGCGGTTACAAAAGGTTATGCAATCGGTTCTGCCGGACTGGCCGCTCTGGTGCTTTTTTCGGCCTATACAGAAGAAATCAGAAATATTACAGGAAGTGTTATGAGCTTTGATTTAAGTAATCCAAAAGTAATTGTCGGATTATTTATAGGAGGACTTCTTCCTTATTATTTTGGCGCGCTTTGTATGGAAGCCGTAGGAAAAACTGCCGGAAAAGTTGTTGAAGAAGTACGCCGACAATTCAGAGAAATAAAAGGAATTATGGATGGCTCCGGAAAACCTGAATATGGAAAGTGCGTGGACATAGTAACAAAAAGCGCAATTAAACAAATGATTGTGCCTGCTCTTATCCCAGTTCTTGTTCCAATACTTGTTGGTTTCTTGCTTGGGCCGGTTGCATTAGGCGGACTTCTTGTAGGATCTATTGTTACTGGATTATTCTTGGCAATATCAATGACCTCAGGCGGAGGCGCTTGGGATAATGCCAAAAAACATATTGAAAGTGGAGAGCATGGCGGTAAAGGCAGTGATGCTCACAAGGCAGCTATTACGGGAGATACTGTGGGAGACCCTTATAAAGATACGGCTGGCCCGGCAATAAATCCTATGATAAAGATACTAAATATTGTTGCATTGCTTATCGTTGCCTTTTTGGTATAAAATGAAATAATCTCTACTAGGTCTTGCCTAGTAGAGACAAAATTTAGAGTTTTGTGTTATAATGCTATAGTGTAGATGATTATTAGTTAACGCCCTATGGGCAAAAAAATTATGTCAAAAAAAATCACGTATTTATTATTTATTAGCGCTTTTATGCTTCTATTGCCAGCTTCTTTGGTTTTAGCGGAAGATAACGTAACCACTTCAAATTCAAATAGGCTAAATCAGGAAACCGAAAAAAATGATGACGCAGAAGAAAATAAAATTAAGTTGTTTAAAGTTGAAAAAGAAAAAATAAAAGAAGAAGTGAAAACATTAAGAGAAGAAGCCAAAAAGAAAATGGAAGCTCTGAAAGAAAAAGTAAAGGAAGAAAAAAATAAAATTAAAGAAAAAAGAGAAGAAACAAGAATTTTTGGAAGAGAAAAGGCTTTAGAAAGATTTGATAATGCAATTCTAAGAGTTGAAAATCTAAAAACAAGGATTACCACTCAAATAAGTAAAATGGAAGCGCAGAGTTTGGTAATTCCGGAAACAATAAAAAATCTTTCAGTGCAAGCCGATATAAAGTTAACTGAAGCTAAGAAAAAAATTATTGAAATAAACATACTATTAGCCGCATCAATAAACGAACTTTCAAAAGAAAATAAAACAAAACTAACTGCTCTGACAAAAGAAACGCAAACTCTTGTAAAAGAAGCCCATCAACTGTTAAACGATGAAGTTGTCGCCTTAAAACAATTAATACAAGAAAGGATACAAGCATTAAAAGAATTAAACAATCAAACAGAAAACGAGGATTAATAATTATTATTAGTAATTTAAAATAAAAATATATATGGAACCAGAAAAAAAATCATATGGAGCGCTTATTGGGTCAATAATAATTATAATTATTCTTATTATTGGCGGTATCTATGTTTGGCAATCAAGGGTTAAGGACGTGGAAATAAACAAACAGCTTCAAGCAGAAGCTATCAATGCTTTAACTTCTGACGAATTAAACAAATTAGAGAACGACATAAACGCTACAGACACAAACATCGGTGTAAATGCAGATAGCATTCAGTAAAGTTTCTAAATAAACCCCGCACATAACTTACTAAATAATCTTAATGTGTTATTAGAAATAACATGTTTTAGAAATTTGTTTTATCTAAAAAGATTGTTTGTTAAATTATGTGCGGGGTTTATTTTTTTGACAAAAATATCCAAAAACTATAAACTGAAAAATACCTAGTGGGATGAATCCCGAACGAAATCGCGGACGCATCCCGTACAAAGTTATGCAACATTAGTAAATTAACTTATCGTACATTACGAAACTTTATTAGCAAGACTTCGTACGGGACGCATAGAATAAATAAAATTATGAAATTGATTAAATATATTATAAATAATAAAAAAGGACAACGAAGCGTAAGCGTACGCGTCCTATTTCGTACGGGATGATAATAAATATAAAGAAACTGCCAAAAAGCGAGATTGAAATTGAAGGAGAATTAGACGCTGATATTTTTGAGTCTTATTTTAATAAAGCCCTAAAGAAAATGGGCGAGAATGTGGAATTAGACGGATTTAGAAAAGGCAAAGTGCCGGAAAGCGTGCTGGTTTCTCATATACCAGAAATAAAAATTCTGGAAGAAATGGCAGAAATGGCCATTAGCGAGCGCTATCAAAAAATTATTGAAAGCGAAAAAATAGATGCTATTGGCCGGCCAGAAATAAATATCACAAAACTTGCAAGAAAAAATCCGCTGGGATTTAAAATAAAAACCGCGATAATACCGGAAACAAAATTGCCGGATTATCAAAAAGTCGCTCAAAAAATACTGGCTGAAATAAAAGCGGAGGAAAAAGATATTTCCGTCTCTGATGAGGAGGTGGAAAAAACAATTATGGACATCAGAAAATCTCGCGCTCCCAAAAAACATATTACGGATGTAAGCAAAGAAGAACATGTGCATAGTGAAAATTGTGATCACGACCATGAAACCCAGACGTCGGACATCAAAAATTCCCCGATGTCCGACGTCAAAGAAGAAGAATTACCAGCGTTTAATGATGAATTTGTGAAAGCTCTCGGGCCATTTGAAAATATGGAAGATTTCAAGAAAAAACTAAAGGAAAACATAAAACTGGAAAAAGAAAATCAATTAAAAGAAAAAACCAGATTAAAAATTGTAGAAAAAATAATTGAAGGATCAGAAATTGATATTCCAGAAATTTTAGTTGAAATTGAGTTGGATAAAATATTATATAAAATGGAATCTGATATTGTTCAAATGGGCCTAAAATTTGAAGATTATTTAAAACACTTAAATAAAACAAAAGAAGATTTAAGAAAAGAATTTAGAAATGACGGGGAAAAAAAAGCGAAATTAGCCCTTGTTTTAAACAAAATTTCTGAAGTTGAGAAAATTATTGCTGATGAAAAAGAAGTTGAAAAAGAAGTTGAAAACATTTTAACTCATTATAAAGATGCTGACCCGGCAAGAGCCAAAGTTTATGCGCAAAATGTTTTAACTAATGAAAAAGTGTTCACATTCCTTGAAAAACAATAAAAAGGCTTGAAAAAAAATTTCAAGCCTTCAAATTTTCAATAATTCAATTTAGCACTGCCAAGGGACGAAAAGAAAGGCTGCGCCAAAAACCATTCAAAGGAAGATAGCTAACAGCCGAACCGCTACTAACAGAGCTTCCACCGATAAGCTGATTGTCACGATTCTTGAAATATTCCTCGCACCAGCACCAAGTTTTGGCGCTGTTGTTATTTTTTCTTGGTATAGGAAAAAAAATTTGCGGGACAACATTCGTTTCAATTGTTTTTTCCAAATGAAGCTGGGATGATTTAAGACCAAGTTCCTCCGCCAGCGCCAGTTTGATTTGACTTTCCCATTCATCGGCTGATATGCCAAAACGCGAATCTTGAGAACCGTATTCATAACTTGCAATTTTTTTAGATTCCCGCAATTTTTCGATAACCGGACCGCAAAGATTGTCGTTTTCATACATCTGTCTGCCGTTGTCGTATTTTGGCTTGAGCCGGGTGTCAATCAGAACCGAAATTCCTTCCAATTCAACGGTTTCAACTTTTTTCAATTCGCCGTTGATTTGTCGGAATATCTTTCCTTCAAACACTTTCTTATAAAACCATTTACTTGGCTTTATTTTCCAGCCGGGATAGTAATCTTTCGGCATCATTGATACTTTGGGCAGAAAATGCGGTTCAAAGCCGAGATTCTGCCATAATTTGATTTTTTCTTCACCATACTTTCTTAAAGTATCGGCAAAATCCGTCAAATTAAAAGTTTTACCGAAAAATACCAAGTGGTACCGTTTTTCTTGGCTGATAATCTTTCTAATCAAATCTGTTTTTACTGAAGTTTCCATAATATACCTCCTTTTTTAAAATTATATGAATTTTTTAATGTCCAAATTTCTGCCTTTAATTATACACAAATTTATTGTTTTGTCAACTCGCTTCGCTCGCTCGTTGCAAAATGCAAATAATTAATATAAAATATCAGAATGTTGATACCAACCGTTATTGAGAAGTCGCAGTTCGGCGAAAGAGCTTATGATATTTATTCACGTCTTTTGCGCGAACGTATCATATTTTTAGCCGGACCTATTGACGACCATACCGCAAACATTATTATTGCTCAGCTCCTTTTTCTAGAATCAGAAGATGCTAAAAAAGATATTTATTTTTATATAAACTCTCCTGGCGGGTCAGTCACTTCTACTATGGCAGTAGTAGACACCATGAATCATATTCGTCCAGATGTATCTACTTTTTGCGTTGGGCTTGCTGCCTCTGGCGCGGCCATAGTTCTTTCTGCCGGCAAAAAGGGGAAAAGATTTATCTTGCCAAATGCAGAGATTATGATTCATCAACCGCTTGGCGGAGTAGAAGGACAAGCTACGGATATCGCCATTACCGCAAAACACATTTTAAAAACAAGAGAGAATTTGAATAAATTGCTGGCCAAAAATACTGGCAAGCTTTTAGCTCAAATAGAAAAAGATGTTGAACGTGATTTCTTTATGGATGCCGAAGAAGCAAAAAAATATGGAATTATTGATGAAATAGTCACTAAATCAAAAAACATAAAATAAATAATGCATAAAAAACAAACCTTTTTTCCAGGTTTGTTTTTTATGCATAGACAAAAAACATAATATTTGTTATATTATAAGTGTTGACTTTTAAAAATTTATGAAATTTTAGTTTATAAGAATATTCCATATATGACTTGTTTAAAGGGAAAATTTCCCCGCCACGGCGGGGTGAATCACATCCATAGTGAGAAAATAGAAACACAAACATAGTGTGGCGTATTCTTGTAGGCTAACACAAAGCTTATGAGCATTACATTAATAGCAATTTTGATAGGAGTCGGAACACTTCTTTTGGGTGTTGGCATAGGATACTACCTGCGTGTTATCGTCGCTTTAGGCAAAAGACGGTCAATTGAAATCGACATCAAACAAATGATGGTCGGGGCAAAAGAAGAAGCGCAGAAAATCACCGATGAAGCCAAGAAAAAATCAGAAGAAAAATTAGGAGAATTAAAAGAAGAGGAAAAGAAAAAGGAACAAGAATTTAAAGAAACAGAAAAAAGACTCATTAAAAAAGATGAGCTTTTAGACGCAAGACAAACCGATATAAATAAAGAAATAGAGAATATTAAACTCAAAGTAGAAGAAATAAAAAGAATTCAAGAAAAAGTATCCGTAATTGAAACAGAGAAGAAGACTGAACTTGAAAAAATTGCAAAACTAACTGAAGGCGAGGCCAAAGAAGAACTTTTGAAAGATATTGAGAAAAAATATGAAGAAGATATTTTAATTAAAATTCAAAAGCTTGAAAATAGCAATGAAGAAAAACTAGACCTGAGAGCGAAAGATATCTTGGCTACTTCTATTCAGCGTCTGGCTGTCAGTACCGCCTCAGACTTTATGACTACGACTGTGGCTATTCCAAACAATGAAATAAAAGGAAAAATCATCGGAAAAGAAGGGAGAAACATCAGGGCATTTGAAAGAGTGGCTGGAGTTGAACTTATTGTGGATGATACTCCGGGTTCAATCGTTATCTCTTCCTTTGACCCGGTCAGAAGACAAGTCGCCAGAGTTGCTCTTGAAAATTTAATTTTAGACGGGCGTATTCAGCCGGCTAAAATTGAAGAATTGGTTGAAAAAGCAAAAGAAGAAATAAATAAGATAATAAAGGAAAAAGGCGAACAAGCGGTATATGAATGCGGAATATTTAATTTTGACCCAAGAATTATAGCCATTTTAGGAAGATTATATTTTAGAACAAGTTATGGACAAAATGTTCTTCAACATTCTATTGAAATGGCGCACATTGCGGGAATGTTAGCGGAAGAATTAGGCGCCGATGTCGCAATATCCAAGGCTGGAGCTCTGGTTCACGACATAGGAAAAGCGCTTGACCATGAGGTTCAAGGCACGCATATTGAAATAGGCATGCGAATCTTGCAAAAATTCGGCGCAGACGAACGCATTATTACGGCAATGAAATCACACCATGAAGATTATCCTTACGAAACAATAGAATCAATCATCGTTCAAACGGCTGATGCAATATCGGGAGGACGTCCTGGCGCGCGCAGAGATTCAGTTGAAAACTACCTAAAACGCTTACAAGACTTGGAAGCGCTGGTAAATGCTTTCCCGGCTGTTGAAAAATCATACGCTCTTCAAGCAGGCCGTGAAATACGCATATTTGTGACGCCTGAAAAGATTTCAGATGCTGAAACAAAGCTTATGGCGCGTGATATCGCCATAAAAATAGAACAAGAACTTAAATATCCCGGAGAGATAAAAGTAACTATGATTCGTGAAACACGAATTATAGAATACGCAAGATAAAAGGTATTAAACCTTTTGATTCGACGTCGACTCGGACGTCGTGAACGAGATTACTCGTTCACACGCTCCTCGCTCGTCGAAATAAAACAAAATTTGTTTTTGTCAAATATTTCTCCTATTGCCCTTAAAAAACCCTTGATATATAATAGACGGGTAGTAAATA
Source organism: Patescibacteria group bacterium (assembly GCA_038063635.1). Lineage (GTDB taxonomy): Bacteria > Patescibacteriota > Minisyncoccia > Phycocordibacterales > UBA9973 > UBA9973. The sequence goes on from JBBTUS010000013.1 coordinate 15,078, forward strand.
TATGGGTTATTGGGTCGATATGAATCCCGTACGAAATCGTGAACGCGGTTTGTATGGGAAAAACATTATCATTATTAACTTAAAAATAGAATAACTAATTAATTATAAGTATAGTTAGTTCGCGTTCTATTTCGTAACGGGATGAATAAACAAGGATTAGTTGAATTGGCGCACGAAAAGCTTGGCGGTACAAAAGTACAAGCTGAAGAAATCGTTGATGGAATGTTTGATGCTATCATTTCAACCTTAAAAAAAGGTGGTGAAGTTTCAATCGCTGGTTTTGGAATCTTTTCCGTAAAAGCAAGAGCGGCTAGAATGGCTCGCAATCCAAAAACAGGAGAGCAAGTAAAAGTAGCTGCTAAAAAAGTTCCAAAATTCCGCGCTGCAAAAGCTTTAAAGGACACGGTTGCATAAATTCTTTTCGCGCGAAAAGAATTAACTATAAAAAACCCCACATGTGCGGGGTTTTTTATTTTCTATGCATTCACCTTTGGCCTGTATTGTATCGCTTCTAAAATGTGATTGGAATTAATTTCTTCCATGTTTTCCAAGTCAGCGATAGTTCGAGCAATTTTAATAACTCGATGATATGCCCTGGCCGATAAGGCAAGACGCGTAGCGCTTTCATCCAGTAAATTTCTAACTTCTGCGGTAAGTTTTACTATGCTGGATAAATCTTTTGCGTCCATTTCGCTATTTGTATTTATATTTCTATTAATTTTTTTGAATCTATTCTTTTGTATTTCACGCGTATTTAAAATTCTTTTTTTTATTGATTCGCTTTTTTCACCACTTCCCTCTTCTCCAAGTTTTTTATAATCAACGCTTCCAACCGAGACCCATAAATCAATACGGTCTATGATTGGCCCGGATAATTTTCTTTTATATCTGTCTAAATCAGAAGGTTTGCATATGCAGTCTTTCTGTTTTGAACCGGTATTCCCGCAAGGACAAGGGTTCATTGCCGCAATAAGTATAAAATTGGAAGGAAAAATTGCCGAACCTTTGGCTCTTGAAATTGAAATCATATTATCTTCAAGCGGTTGACGCAAGGATTCTATAACTCTTTTTTCAAATTCTGGAAATTCATCTAAAAAAAGAACTCCACGATGCGCAAGAGTTACTTCTCCGGGTTTTGGATATGTTCCTCCGCCAATTAATGAAACATAAGAAGAAGTGTGGTGAGGAGCTCGAAAAGGAGGATTAACGATAAGCTCTCCATTTATGGCTCCAGCCGCAGAATGAATTCCTGTTATTTCTAAAACTTCCTCAACGCTTAAATTTGGCAACAATCCGGAAAAGGCTCTAGCTAGCATTGTTTTACCCGTTCCTGGCGGACCATACATGGCAATATTGTGTCCGCCAGCAGCGGCAATCTCCAGTCCGCGTTTTGCTCCTTCTTGTCCTCTAATATCAAAAAAATCTGAACATTTTATTTCTTTATTAAAATTTATTTCTGTTTTTGGTTGGATGGGAATTTTCCCGTCTGCCTGCCCGACACGCTGAAGCGAGTCATGCGGGCGGGCGGGTTTATTTTTTGACGCTTCAACCTTGTCCGATGTTGAGATATTAATATGTTCCACAACTTCCGTTAAATTATTTGCGCCAAAAATTTTAATGCCGTCTATAAGAGCCGCTTCTACGGCATTTTCTTTTGGCAAATAAACTTCTTCAAAACCCATCTTTTTAGCTTCTTGAACAAGAGGCAAAGACCCTCTAATCGTCCTTAATGTTCCATCCAGTCCAAGTTCTCCAAGAAAAATCTTTTTTTCCGGATTAAATTTTAAATCTCCAGATGCAAGCATATAAGAAATAGCGATAGCTAAATCAAAAAAAGGCCCTTCTTTTTTAAGGTCAGCCGGTGAAAGAGAAACAACAGTTTTTTGATTTTTTGCTTTCGGAGATTTAAATCCGGAATTTTTAATGGCAGAACTTACCCTGTCTTTTGATTCATCTACAGCTTTATCCGGAAGTCCGACTATTGAAAAAGAATTCAAACCGCGCGACAAATCCACTTCAATCGTTACAATCTGTCCAAATAATAAATTTACTTGTGCCGAATAAACTCTTGCAAAGCTCATGATGATTTTAAATAAGCGAAGCGATTATTAAAATCTCACCCGGCACATAAATTACAAAACTTTAGCTACTCAATTTTCGAATTAAAACCGTGTAAGTGTTTAATTTTGAAGTTGTAAATTTTGTTGATTTATGTGCCGGGTTAAGAAAATTATACTCGTTGCACTCGTTAATTTTCTAAGTGTTTTTTACAGGTTCTAGCTGAAGGGTTAGCTTCTATTCTGGTAGCTTCAATGTCTTTCTTGCAAACTTCGCATTTACCAAAGGATTCCTTATTTATATTTTTTATGGCTTGTAAAATCTCTTGAAGTCTTGGCTCTAATATTTTAATCATGGAACTTTTTGCTTCAAAATCCTCAAACCTGTCAGCCATATCATTTTGGTCTGTTTCCACATAGCTCATTTCTTCAGGGGTAGCTTCCCATTCATTAGTCTCCGGGTTTAATTTACCCATATCTCGCATTTGTTCAAATAAAACATCTCTTTCTTTTTCCAGTTTTTCTTTAATTTTTTTCTTGTCTAACATCATCAAATAATAGCATGTAAAGAATAAAAAACAATGGGGAAACTTTCATTATTTAAAGTTAGTATTTACTTTCTAATTATGCTTGAAGAAAGCCGCAACATTACTTCACGAACAGAAACTTCATTATTAGCAATAATTAAAGAAGTATCATCAATAAATACATACATAATTACTATATTTCCATTATTGTCCCGTAAAATACGCGCATTTTTGTTCTGAATGATGCTATCTTCAAAATTCTTCGTGAGCAAATATTTAGTATCTGAAGTAATGTTCACGCCAAAAAATCCGTGTAAATCATTAAACATTTTATTTTCCCAAGAATGTATTGCGCCAAAAACATCAGTAATTGACCGTATTTTAAACAACATAAACAAGTTTTTGTTTTCTATGTTTGTAACACCAATTAGAAAGTTGTCATTTATAAAACTTATTTGATTCTGGTCAATGTTTGCAGAAATAAGAGTAAAAAAATTTCTAAGACCTACTATTTTTTTATCAAGGGTTAAATAAATACCCAGAACTCCATCAGGTTTTATATTTATTGAGGAAATTTCGTTTAATATATTTTGGGATATTTGATCTTTTGTTAATCCGCCAATTTCTTTAAAAATCGTATCATCAAGATAGATTATTGGCGCAAATTCCGGTTTTACTGAAACAGTAAAAATGTCCTTTTTTAGGAATATTAAAAAAACCAAAGAGCTTAAGGCGCAAACTATTAAAAAAACGCTAAAAAATATAAAATATCTATTTTTTTTGCTTTTTAATAATAAGTTTTGACTTTCATCTTCCTGTTGTTCTTGTTCTTCAATTACCTTTTTTATATAAATACCTTCGCTTCCGTCAATTGCTTTTGTCATATCTCCAACATATGTTTCTACGTTTTTATTTTTTATGTTATTTTTATTTTCCATATTTATTTCTTTTCGCCAGAGACAAATCCGCCTTTAGCGGAAAAAAACTCCTTATCCGCCTCTTTAATAGAGAGGCTGATTTTCCCTCTTTCCGAATCAATTTTTATAATTTTCACTGGAACAATCATGCCTTCTTTTATTATATCGCTAACTCGCTCTACGCGAAATGGCGCCAGCTCGGAAATGTGAACCATGCCGTCAATATAAGAATTTAATTGAACAAACGCTCCAAAGTCCGCAATTTTTACAACCTCGCCTTTTAGTATTTCTCCAATTTTAAATTCGTGAGTCATTTCTTCCACTATTTTCTTCGCTTTTTCCGCTGAATCGCCTTTTCCTGTAAAATATACGCTTCCATCGTCTTCAATTGTTATTTCAGCTCCAGTTTTTTCTTTGATTTCTTTAATGGTTTTTCCACCACTGCCTATTACTGAGCCAATCTGATCTTGTTTTATTTTTATTATTATAATTTTTGGCGCGTTTTGGGAAATATTTTCTCTTGGTTTTGAGATTTCTTTTTCAATTTTTTCTAAAATTTCAATTCTTGCTTTTTTAGATTGTATTAATGCTTCGCCTAATATTTTTACCGGCACGCCTTCTACTTTTACATCTAGTTGTATTGCCGTAACTCCGTTTTTGGTTCCGGCAACTTTAAAATCCATGTCGCCATAATGATCTTCCGGCCCTTGAATGTCGGTTAATATTTTATATTTACTATCACTCTCATACATAAGTCCCATCGCAATTCCAGCAACTGGAGCTTTGATGGGAACTCCGCCATCCATCAGCGCAAGAGTGCTTCCACAAATTGAAGCTTGTGAAGTTGAACCATTTGAAGCCATTGATTCAGAAACAATTCTCATTGTATAAGGAAATTCTTCTCTTGAAGGCAATACCATGGCAATCGCTTTTTCCGCAAGAGCGCCATGTCCAATTTCTCGGCGATTGGTTGCCCCAGTTCGTCCAACTTCACCCGAGGAATATGGCGGAAAATTATAGTGATGCATAAATCTTTTTTCAGTTTTCAAAATCATGCTATCAATTGAATTTCTTTCTTCTGGTCCGCCAAGAGTGAGTACAGAAAGAACATGTGTTCCTCCTCGATAAAAAATTCCGGTGCCATGCAAGATGCTTGAAATTCCTCCAGCTTGAGCATACAAATCGCGAAGCTCGTCCATTTTTCTGCCATCAGCTCGTTTGTTTTCTTCAATAGCTTTTTTGTGTATTATTTCATTCTCTGTTTCATCAAACAATTTATCTTCTATAAAAAATTCTTTTCTGTCGGGATATTCATCTGCTACCATTTTATTCCAAACATTATGTAATTCATCAATTTCTTTTTTGCCCGGACCGGAAAAAATTGCTTCTTCCATTTTAGGCAAAATATTTTCTTTAAACATTTTAACCGATTCAGGGGATAAAACTTCCTTTTCTATAATTCTTTTTTCTTTTCCAATTTCTTTTGCAATATTTTTTTGGAATTTTTCCAATTTTCCTATTTCTTTTATCGCTTCTTCTAAAGCTTCTTCAAGCTCTTTTTCGTTTGTCTGATGAGCTGAAGCTTCAATCATATTTACATTTCCATCCTTTCCGCAAACCGTAAGGTCAAATTTATATTTCTCATCATTCTGACGTAATTTTATGGAAGGATTTATTTTAAGAATTTCGCTTGCCTCGCTTTGTTGAAGCGGGTCTTCATATTTTCCGATACTTACACAGCCAATAGGGCCTGCCCATGGAATATTGGAAACTAAAATCGCCAGAGAAGCTGCGTTTACGGCAAGGATTACGGGGTCATTGTCGTCAACTGAAAGAACTGTGACAATAACTTGCACAGCGTGACAAATTGATTGGTCAAAAAGAGGACGGAGGGTTCTGTCTATAATACGACAGGCAAGTATTGCTTCTTCCGAAGGCCTGCCTTCCCTGCGCATATATTTTGACCCTAAAATTTTTCCGGCAGCATAAAATTTCTCTACATAATCTACCGTTAAATTAAAATATCCCAAGCCTTCTTGTTTATCGTGTGACATACAAGCTGTGGCTAAAACTATAGTTTCACCATATTTTAAAATCACTGACCCGTGAGCTTGTTCTGCTAAATCTGAGAAAATAGCAGTCATAGTTTTACCGCCAATTTCTACTGAATACTCTTTTGTTTGCATATTATTTTTTTATCTCGAGTATAGTCGAGATATTTAGTTCCTCTCCAAACTGTAATATTGTTCTCAACCCTGAACTTGTTGAATGGGTTCTTAGCCTTAAATTTGCAAAACATGAATAAGATTAACAAAATAAGGCGAACATTACTATCTGTCTGAAGATGAACCGATTAACTAATAAACTATAATTATGCTAGCATTTTTGGGAAAAAATGCAAAAATATAATACAAAAAATCAAGAACAAGGTTTTTGCCGGTACGGATTTTTTGAAGCTTAAAAAATCCTGAAATTCTCGCGCCGTCGCGCTCGAAGCCCCTTAAAAACCTTTTCTTGATTTTCTAATATAAGAAACTCGTTGCAGGTGCAGTTTTTGAGAGACATTGCGCAGGCTGACGAGCCGAGCATAGCAATCCGCCAGCAGGCGGATATGCGTGTCTATCAAAAACTTGTACCAAGAAAGAATTTCTTGGTATGTATAAAATATTTATTTCACCCCAAACAAATATTTTCTAGGATTCTCTGAAAGGTCCACAAAATCATCCGCGACTTCGCGCAATTTTGCAGAAGTAGATTTGCCGAAAGATATTATTTCAACTTGCGTCATTGTTTGTAAATATTGCACCAGAGGTATAAAATCTCCATCGCCGGAAATTATAACTATGGTATCCAAGCGTGGAGCTGTTTTGATTGCATCTACAGCAAGTCCAACATCCCAATCTCCTTTTTTTGTTCCTGTATGAAAAACTTGTAAGTCTTTTGTTTTTGTTTCAATACCAAGCTTGGTAAGAGCTTCAAAAAAATGTTTTTCTTCGCCTGTTTCAGTCGTAATCACGTAAGCTACAGCGTGAACAAGTTTTCTGCCTGCTACTGCCTCTTTTAAAACTGCTCCAAAATTCACTCGCGCTTTATATAAATTGCGAGCCGAATGATATAGATTTTGCGTGTCTATAAAAACTCCGACTCTTTGTTCTTTGTGTTTAATTACTGTCATATATAAATAATTGTTAAATAATAAAATTTCTAAAAAATATCGACCGGATAAATTATAACATTTATAAAAAACGAAACAAAATATTCTCGAGTGAACCCTTGGGAGGAGCGACGGCTCCGGACAATTAAAAGCAAACAGTTTTGCTTTTAATCCGATTGCGAAGCAAATTACTTTTACGAACGTAGTGAGTAAGTAATAGAGATTTTCAACAGAAAATTTTTGTGGTGAATCCGAGAATGTTTTGTGAAGATATAATAAAAAATTAAAAACCCCACGAGCGTGGGATTATTTAAGTTCCATCTTTTTCAATAGAGAGTTATATCTGGATTTATCCTTGCGTTCCAAATATTTCAAATGAGTGCGCCTATCGGCTACCATTTTTATCAATCCTCTTCGGGAATGATTATCTTTTTTGTGTTTTTTTAAATGCTTCGCCAGCTCGTTAATCTGCGTAGATAAAATAGCCACCTGAACCTCCGAAGAACCTGTATCTTTTTCGTGGATTTGATTTTTCTTTATAATTGCTTGTTTTTTCTTTGTTACTAACATGCTTATAATACTAGCACAAACATTAAGAAATTACAATACCCTTGTATATTTTTGTTTTTTGCGATAATTATTTTTTGTTGTAAAAATATATTGTGCGACACGGTGAAAATGCTAGAATAAAGAGATGGCTGAAAGCATTGAAAAAATAAAAAGAGAATTTTTAGAATATTTAGAAATTGAAAAAGGCTCTAGTTTAAAGACAATTGAAAATTACGACAGATACTTATCTCGCTTTTTTGAGTTTGCAAAATTAAATAATGTAAAAAATATCAGCGATGAAAATATTAGAGAGTTCAGGCTATTTTTAAACAGGCAATCCGGTATGAAAGTTCGAGGACAAAATAGCGCCAACATGAAAAAGAATACTCAAAACTATTATTTAATTGCGCTTCGCGTTTTTCTTAAATATTTAATGAAACGCGGAATCAATGCCATCTCCCCCGACCGTATAGAACTGGCAAAAACAAAAGAACGAAGCTTGGACCTAATTACAACAGAAGAACTTAAAAGACTTCTTGCTGGACCAAGTGAAAATGATTTAAAAAATCTTCGCGATAAAGCAATCCTTGAATTATTTTTTTCTACCGGACTTCGTGTTTCAGAACTTACTTCCTTAAATAAAGATTTGGATTTATCAAAAGATGAATTTCCAATCAGAGGAAAAGGCGAGAAAATTCGCGTAGTATTTTTATCTGACAGCGCAAAAAGAGCTATTAAAGAATATTTAACAAAAAGACAAGATATGGAAGAAGCGATGTTTGTAAATATTTTAAATTCCAAATCAGAAAAAGGACAATCCTTAAAGAATTCCCAAAGGACTGTCCTTGGGAATCTAAGACTCACTTCCCGCTCAATAGAACGTATCGTAAAATATTACGCGATTAAGGCCGGTATCTCAAAAAAAGTTACCCCGCACGTTATTCGCCATTCTTTTGCCACGGATTTATTGCAAAATGGCGCAGATATTAGAAGCGTTCAAATGATGTTGGGACACTCCAATATCTCCACTACTCAAATTTACACGCATATAACCGACAAACAACTTAAAGAAGTTCATAAAAAGTTTCATTCTAAAAAATGAAAAATTAAGAAAAGGTTTTTAAGGGGTTTCGAGCGCGACGGCGCGAGAACTTC
>JBBTUS010000014.1:0-6073 GCA_038063635.1 Patescibacteria group bacterium
TGGCGAGAAATACAATCTATCAAAATCATTGCTGGAAGTTCTCCGCCTGTTAAAACATAATCCCCTATTGATAACTTTTTAGTTTTTAAAATTTTATCAACACGCGCGTCTATGCCCTCATATCGTCCGCAAATTAAAATCACGTCTGTGTATTTTTTTGAAATTGTTTTGGCAAAAGTTGTGGTAAATTTTTCTGCAGTTGGAATAAAATTAATAACTAAAACAGCTTTTAGTTTAGAGCTTTTAGCTTTTAGCTTCTTAAGAATAAAATCTACTGCTTTCAGTAATGGCTCGGCTTTCATTACCATTCCCGGACCTCCCCCATAAGGCTTGTCATCCACAGGGCGATAACCGTTATCTTTTGGATCCCCGCCCGAACGACCGAAGTCTTTCGGTCGGGCAGGTTTAATAAAATCCCTAGGATTATAGAATTTAATAAAAATGCGCTTGTTTTTTATTGCCCGCCCAAGAATAGACTCATTTAAGTATGAATCAAATATGTCGGGGAAAATTGTAATTATATGATACCTCATAGCTTATAGCTTATAGCTTATAGAAAAAAAAGCAATAAAAAAAGAGACCCACAAAACAGGTCTCCTCCTAAAAGCTATCAGCTAAAAGCTAATAAGCTATTTATATTCCTTTTAAATCTTCCATAGCTTGGTCAACCGTTTTCAATGAGCTTGGAGAACTTTCAAGTCTTGTGCTGCCTTCCGGTTCGTTTATCTTCAGATTTACACGAGCATTATTTTTCATTCCGATAACCCTGAGAAGAGTGCGAATGGCTTTGGCAGTATTTCCCATTCTTCCGATAACCTTGCCCATATCGGCAGGATTAACAGTAAGACTGATGAGCACACCCATTTCATCAACAGTGCGATCGAGTTTTACATCGTTTGGGTTGTCAACGAGAGCCTTTACTACATACTCGAGAAATGTCTTGTCAGCTTCTTGCATAAGTATTTTCGATAAATATTTTTAATCAGCGCAGTATTCGACCAATAACCGCTTTCCTGTATTATATAAAATTATTTTTTAGCTTTCAACCCTGCCTGCCGACAGGCAGGTCTTTTCTATTATTTCTTTGCTTTTAATTCCTTTCTTTTCAGTGTAGGCTTTTTCTTTGGCAAAACGTTTATTTTTTTACCCTCAATATCTTTACTATGAACTAAAAAATTATGCATGGTGTCTGAAAGTTTAGCTCCTTTGGACATCCAATATTTTATGCGGTCAATTTTGAAATTTTTTTCTCCGGCTTTTGGATTGTAATTGCCGACTATTTCTAAAAATTTTCCACTTTTTGTGCTGTTTTTTGAATCAGTTAAAACCGCCCGAAACGAAGGGTCGTTTTTTCTTCCTATTCTCTGTAATCTTATTTTTAACATCCCAATACTAAAATTTTATTTATAATTAATAATTTAAAAACTTAAACTTTTCTGCTCCGTTTATCTATCTTTTTAATAAAAATTTAATCAAAAATTTAGGCGAAGCCGTTACGGGACAGGTATTGCTATATTAGCACAAAAATTTTAAAAGGCAACTTTGGTTATTTTTGTGTTATATTAAAAGAGTGAAAACAGAAATAAAAAAAATCAAAAAGACAATTCAAGGCATTATATCAATTTCCTCAAAAGGTATCGGATATGTCGGTATTTTAGGGTGCGAGGAAGATTTAGAGATTGATTTCAGGCACTTAAATACAGCGCTTCATGGCGATATGGTTGAAATCGTTTTGCATCCAAAAGGACACGGACGTCTTACTGGAGAAGTATCAAAAATAATCTCACGGGCAAAAATTGGCTTTTCTGGAGTTTTAGAAAAAGAAAATAATATATTTTTTTTAAAGCCAGATGATACAAAAATGTATACAGATATTTTAATTCCTGAAAAAATGTTAAATGGCGCAAAAGAAGGGCATAAAGTTTATGTAGAAATAACTTCTTGGAAAGACGCGCTAAAAGCGCCTGAAGGAAAAGTTGTAAAAATTTTAGGAAAACCCGGAGAAAATAATGCAGAAATGCATGCTATTGCTATAGAGAAAGGTTTTGACAACGAATTATCAAAACAATCAGAACATGAAGCGGAAAAAATAAAAAGCGAAGGAATAAAGAAGGAAGATTATGCGGGACGACGGGATTTTAGAAAAATATTAACTTTTACCATTGACCCAAGCGATGCAAAAGATTTTGATGACGCAATTTCGTTTAGAAAAATATCTGCTGACCTTTTTGAAATCGGCATACACATAGCGGATGTATCGCATTATGTAAAAATTGGAAGTGAAATAGATAAAGAGGCAAAAAAGAGGAGTACTTCCGTGTATCTTGTTGATCGCACAATTCCCATGCTTCCTGAAGTATTATCGAATGACCTTTGTTCCCTAGTACCGGGAAAAGACAGGCTTACTATGAGCGTGGTTTTTATTATAGACAAGAATGCATCGGTAAAAAAAGAATGGTTCGGACGCACTGTTATACATTCAAAAAAAAGATTTACATACGAAGAAGCTGAGGAATCCCTCGGCCATAGACCGGCCACTCTCGGGCGTAGCCCTATGGGCGAGCCGGGCGAGGCAATTAAAAAACCCGCAATGCCTTTTCATCAAGAACTTTTAATTTTAAATAAGTTAGCCAAAAAATTAACCCATGAAAGATTTTCAAGCGGAGCAATCTCGCTGGACCAAGAAGAAGTAAAATTTGTTCTTGATGAAAATGGAACTCCGATTAAAATAATAAAGAAAGAACGCGGTGACTCAAATAGATTAATTGAAGAATTTATGCTTTTAGCAAATAGAAAAGTAGCGGAAATAATTTCCCTTGGCCTTAAGCCTAAAGGCGAGGCAAATCATCCAACTGGCCGAAATTTGTCAATTGTAAGAGAAGGCAATAAAAAAGAAGGGGTTTTCGTATATCGCGTACACGATGTTCCAACGAAAGAAAAAGCGGCTGATTTGGCATTTTTTCTAAGAAGTTTAGGACATAAAGTATCACTGGAAAGCGGTATTATTCCAGCCCATGAAATAAATAGAATATTAGGAAGTTTATCCAATAAAAATGAAAAAGACACAGTCCATAGAGCCGTTATTCGCTCGATGGCTAAAGCTATTTATTCAACAAAAAATATCGGTCATTATGGTCTGGCATTTAAATATTATACGCATTTCACTTCGCCAATCAGAAGATACCCAGATGTAATAGTTCATAGGATTCTTGCAGATTTTTTATCCGGTAAAAAAATAGGCAAAGAAAAAATGCGGGAATATGAAGAAATTTCAAGACAATCTTCAGAGCAAGAAAAAAAAGCAAGTGAAGCGGAAAGAACTTCGATAAAATACAAGCAAGTTGAATATATGTCTTCCAGGATTGGCAAAAATTTTGAAGGAATTATAAGCGGAATAACTGAATGGGGTATTTATGTGGAAGAAGTTGAAACGAAGTGCGAAGGTTTAATCAGGATACGGGATTTGAAAGATGATTTTTATATTTTTAATGAAAAGAAAATGGAACTTGTGGGACAAAAAAGAAAGAAAAAATACAGACTCGGCGACAAAATAAAAATGAAAGTAAATAAAGTTGATTTAGAAAGAAAAACGATAGATTACGCATTAATATGAGTTTTCAATTAAAATCAAAATTAAAATATTTTTTTTGGATTTTGCTTTCAATTTTAACTGGAATCCTTTTAGCTTCAATTGCCACAAAAACTGCCAGTTATGAAAAAATAGAGCAAAAAAATACTAATCAAGAACAAATAGAAAGCGTAAAAGATGAAACACTAAAAACATTTTATTTTATAAAAGATACGAATAAAAAACCAAATGCGGGAGCTGAATCATACTATGTAGGAGACCTAGACACAGGAGAAGTAATTTTAGAAAAAAACAAAGATAAAAAATTTTCAATTGCTTCTATAACTAAATTAATGACTGCAATTGTGTCTCTCGATAATCAAAATCAAGAAGAAATAACGCAAATAACAAAGAGCGCGCTAGCGCCCTATGGAAAAAATGGAGGTTTTCGTTTGAATGAAAAAATAAAAATTGGCGACCTGATATATCCCCTTCTGCTTGAATCAAGCAACGACGCAGCCCAAATTTTAGCGCTGAATTCCGGAATAAATACTTTTATCAAAAAAATGAACGAGAAGGCAAAAATTTTAGAAATGCTTTCCACTTCTTTTATAGACCCAAGCGGACTTTCGGAAAATAACCAATCAACAGCATTTGACCTTTTTAAATTTTCTCAATACTTAAAATCAAATGAACCGGCTTTACTTCAAGTTACATTGGAAAAAAGTTTTGGCAATAAAAAACATGTTTGGTTTAACAATAGCCAGTTTTTAGGTCTTGAAGGATATCAAGGCGGCAAAAGAGGTTATATTGACGGGTCAAAACAAACAGCTGTGTCTTTTTTTACGCTTCCGCTTGGAAAAGAAGGGCTGCGCAACATAGGAATAATAGTTTTAAGAAGCCCGGATAGATATAAAGATATAAAAAACATTTTAAATTATCTAAGAAAAAATGTTTATCACGGCGGAAAATCTGACGCGGATATGGCTTGGGTAAAGACTAAAGAAAACATATTCAATGAGGAAGAACAAAATTTTGTTACGCTTTTATTTGGAGGAGACGTAATGCTTGACCGCGGAGTAAAAAACTCTGTAAACAAAAATTTTAACGGCGACTATTCTGTATTATTTAAAAATTTAGATATTTTAAAAAATGCCGATATTGCTTTTATAAATCTTGAAGGACCGGCTTCAGACCAAGGCAAAGATAGGCGTAATTTGTATTCATTCAGAATGGACCCGTCTATTATTCCTGCTCTTCGCGGCGCCGGAATCAGTATTCTATCACTGGCAAATAATCATATAGGAGATTGGGGACGAAATGCTTTTTCTGACACAATTACAGGATTAAAAGAAAATGAAATCTTATACATAGGAGGAGGAATGAATGATAAAGAAGCTGAACAACCAGTAGTTATAGAAAAATATGGAATGAAAATCGGGTATCTGGCATTTTCAGATACTGGACCAAATTGGATGAAAGCAGATGAAAATAATCCCGGTATTCTTTTAGCAAATAATCCTCGTTTTGAGAAAATAATAACCAGCGCCGCCAAACAAGTAAATTTTTTAATAGTCTCATTTCATTTCGGCGATGAATACAAAACCAAACACAATCAAAGACAAGAATATTTAGCTCATCTTGCCATAGATAATGGAGCAAAAATAATAATCGGCACTCATTCTCATCTAATACAAGATACGGAAATTTATAAAAATGGATTCATCGCATATTCACTTGGTAATTTTATATTTGACCAATATTTTTCTGAAAATACTATGCAAGGAATGCTATTAGAAATAAAATTAAATAGAGACGGAACAATGTTAATAAATAAAAATACAGTTAAATTAAATAAAGCTTTTCAGCCAGAAAAAGTAATTAAAGGAAAAGAGGAAAAAATAAAATTTTAAATAATTTTTTTAAAAATTATTTTGCAATCGCCGTAGCTTCTTCAAATTTTACAGATAAAAGCTTAGATGCTCCTTCAGCGCCAACGGTGACGCCATAAAGCACTCCGGCGCGGGACATAGTCTCTCTATTGTGAGTAACAACTATGAGTTCTGAGCGCTTGGAAAGTTTTTCAAGCATATCTCCAAATTTTCTGGAATTTGCTTCATCCAAAGTGGCATCTGTTTCATCAAGCACAATAAATGGCGGCGGATTTACTTGAGACATAGCAAATAAAAGCGCGATAGACGCAAGCGATCTTTCTCCTCCAGATAATGCATGAAGCTCTTTTACTTTTTTGTGCGGAAGCGAAACATTTATATCTATTCCTTGTTCTAATATTTGTTCTTCGTTATTTTCTTCTTCTTCATCCCCGCCTGCTTCCGAATCTTCGCTGGAGCGGGCAAGTTTCTTTTTTTTGTTTTCAGTAATTACCGAAAGAAAACCGGAACCTCCGCCAAACATCAGCGCAAAAAATTCCTGAAATTCTTTATTAATTTTGGCAATTCCCTCCTTAAATTCTATCTCTATTTTTTCTTTCAAATCAGCCATTAA
>JBBTUS010000014.1:6173-37788 GCA_038063635.1 Patescibacteria group bacterium
TGCCTTCTTTTATTTCATTTTCAAACGTTTCTTGTTCTCTTTTTAAACTATCTTCTTTTACAGAAATAACATTTAAAGATGAAGAAAGTTCCTGATATTTTACTTTAAAATTAAATCTTTCTCTTTCTGTTTCTCTTTCTGTTTCTATCACCATCGCAATTTCACGTCTTAAAATTTCAATGGATTCCGAAATATTTTTTTCTTTTTTATCTATTTTTTCTATTTCTATAGAAATTTCTTTTTGAGTATTTTTAAGATTATCTAATTGAGAATCATCGTGTGTCTGAACTTCTTCTCTGAAATGTCTTGAAAATCTATTTAAAATATCGCCTATTTTGCCTAAAATAGGCGCAATATTTTCAAGAATATCCATATAAGTCGCTTCTTCTAAATATTCATTGGCTTCTTTTAGGAAAGATTCCAACTCTTCTCTTGGAATAGAGACATTTTCAGATAATTCTGGTTTTTTTACACGACGTTCTTCCATTTCAATCATTCCTTCAATTCTTCCAAGTTTTCTTTCTATTTCCCCTTTAACTTCGCGAATTTCATGAATTTTATGCTCAAGCTTTTTTAATTCTTCTGTTTTTTTATCTTCTACCGAAGAAACACCATTTTCTTTTTTGGAAATTTTTTCGGAAATTTCATTAATTTCATTTGATATTTTATTTTTTTGATTAATTAAACTATTCTTTTCTTTTTCTAAATAGACATTTTCCTTTTTTAAATATTCCTTATAAAGCAAAAGTAATTCAGCTTGCATGTCTTTCGCTTTTTCAAATTTTTCAACTTGCTTTTTAAGAAAATTTAAATGCGGAACATTTTCGCGGCGCAAAAGTGAAACTTCTTTTATATTATTGTTCGTTCTTTCTAATTTACGTTCAGCTTCTTTTATCTTATATTGATAAATTTTAAGTCCTAGCGCATCTTCTATCATCTCTTTTCTGTCTCTGGGCGTTGCATTTAATATCCTATCTGCCTCGCCTTGAGAAATAATATGATGTCCGGAAGAACCAATATTTACAGATGCCAAAAGATTATTTATGTCCTTCAATCTTACTTCTTCATTATTTAAAATATATTTATTTAATCCATCGGGATAAACTTCGCGAGAAATAGAAATAGTGTCATAGTTTAAATTTATACTTTCTCCTGAATCATTTGGCAATTTAAAAACTTTATCAGAATTGTTAAAATAAATTGAAACAGAAGCTCGTGAACTTTTTGGCAGATTTTTGGAACCTTTAAAAATAAGATCCAAGCCGGATTTTCCGCGCATTGACTTCATTGACTGTTCACCTAAAACAAAACGAAACGCTTCTACCACGTTTGATTTTCCAGAACCATTTGGCCCAACAACGCAAACTATCGGACTATGAAATTCCAAAGTTGTTTTTTTTGCAAATGACTTAAAACCGCTAATTTCAATAGAATTTAAACGCATATTAATCAAGCCAATTTTTCGTTTTTAATGCAGATTCTGCGGCTTTCTGTTCAGCTTCTTGTTTTGATTTGCCTTTGCCTTCGGCAATTAAATTTGTTCCAAACATTATCCCAACCGTAAAGTGTTTATCATGGTCCGGACCTGATTCGTGTAAAACTTTATAAGCCGGCGTAGTTCCGAAAAACTCTTGCGCTTTTTCTTGAACCAAACTTTTTGCGTCACGCCATAATTTTTTAGAAACAATTTCCCCTACCAGCGGTAAAAGATTTTTTGTAATAAATTTATTAGCTACTTCATAATTTTGGTCTAAAAAAACAGCCCCAATAAAAGCTTCAAAAGTATTAGCTAATATGTATTGTCTGGCCTTGCCGTTGTCTTTTGATTCACCTTTGGATAAAAGCAAAAAATCATTCATGCCAAGTTTTAATGCCGTATCAGATACGGTAATGGCATTCACTAGAGCCGAACGCAAGGCGGTTAATTCTCCTTCCGTGTAATTAGGATATTTTTTATAAAGAAAATCAGTGACAACAAGTTCCAGCACTGCATCGCCCAAAAACTCCAAACGTTCATTGTGTGAAAGTCCGGTATTTGGATTTTCATTTATATAAGAACGATGAATAAAGGCTTGTTTGAGCAAATTCTTGTTTTTAAAAACTATTTTTGTTTTTTTCTCAAAATCACTGAAGTTAATCATGCTGTTTATTTTCGCTTTGAAATAATTTCAATCGCTTTTGTTATTAATGGAATAATATCATTATATATTCTAAGCTCAGGAATTTCAGAAAATTGAAACCATCTTGCCCCGTCTAATCCGCCTGAGGCTTCTAGTTGCAATTCTCTATATTCGCTTTCTGCTAAAAAATATGCGACCTTTTTTAAAATCTTGCCTTTTTCCGGATGACTGGCTACATATTCATTTTCACCAAGTTTTTCTTTTATTGCAATCTCAAGGCCTATTTCTTCTTTGATTTCTCTTTTTGTTCCCTCTTCCACATCTTCGTCTTTTTCAAGCTTTCCTTTTGATAAAGTCCAGTATCCAAATACGTCATGTACTAATGCAAACAAAACATCATTTCCTTTTTTTGCATATACTAATGCGCCGCCTAAAATCTCAATTGGCAATTTTTTTATATCAATTGGCTCTTCAATCCTTTTCTTCTTGCTAGTTTCCTCTTTTCCGGGTTCACCTATCTCTTTATAAACTGCTCCAAGCACTCCATTCACAAATTTACTGGAGTTTTCCCCTCCGAAAGTTTTTGCAAGTTCTATCGCCTCATTTATGGCAACCTTTGGAGGAACTTGCTTTCTATCGCCAAAAAGAAGCTCGGTTAAGCCAATTCGCAAGATATTTTTATCAATGAAAGAAATCTTATCTAATGGCCAATCGGGAGCGGCTTTTTCTATAATCTCGTCAATGGTTTTATGTTTTTTAATTATTTCCTCAAGAAGAAAAAAAACAAAAACATCGTCCTCAAGTCCGGGGGCGAATTCTTTTAAATTACGCTTAGCAATTTCTTTTATATCAGTATTATTTTTAACACTATTAAAATCCCACTCGAAAAGCGTCTGAAGAACTATTGATCTTGAAAGGTGCCTATTTGCCATGATTGATTTTTAACGAACATAGTGAGTATTAAAATTATCACCCCGCACATAACATAAGTTTATGTTATGTGCGGGGTTAAAAAAATATATTCAACCTGCTCATTATTTTTCTAACTTTTTTGCTTTTTCTTTCTTTTGCTTTTTTTCTGTCTTTTTTATCAAATCAATTACCTTCATACCACGATAAAAACCGCAAGAAACACAAACATTATGCCGCCTTTTTAAAACCTTACAATTTTCACATTTTGTAAAACTAATACTTTTAAGCGCGTGATGCGAACGCCTATTAGCTGTATGAGATTTTGTATGCCTCATTCGTACTACCATAATGTAATTTATACTAACATATTTAGTATAAAAAGCAAAACTCAATAGTTAACATATTAATGAAGTAAAAAACAATTTTTTTTAAATCTTTATGAAAAAAATAAAATATGATATTATAAAGGCCTATGATAGAAACTGATAAATTACGCAATTTAAGGCATTCTTTAGCCCACCCCGAAGGAGATCAAAACGTCGAATGCACATTTTGCTCCCTACGGGGCAGGAAGTGCTTTTATAATATTTAGTGATATATATGGATAACAATAATTTACACAACCTTAGGCACTCATTGGCACACCTTTTAGCAGCAGCTGTTTTAGAGATATATCCGGATACGAAGAATACCATTGGTCCATCAATTGAAGATGGTTTTTACTATGATTTTGAATTTTCTTCCCCTATTTCAGATAAAGACTTGCCAAAAATAGAAAAGAAAATGAAAGATATTTTAAAAACTTGGAAAGAATTTAAAAGTGAAGAAAAAAGCGCAAAAGAAGCAAAAGAATATTTTAATAAAAATGAGTACAAAATTGAATTGATTGATGAAATAGTTGGGAAAGGCGAAAAAATAACTTTTTATACTTGCGGAAAACTTGCCCCGTCAAAGACGGGGTTTACTGATTTATGTCGAGGCGGACATTTGGAAAATCCATCAAAGGAAATTAATTCTGATTCATTTAAATTAGACCGCGTCGCCGGAGCATATTGGCGCGGAGATGAAAAAAATAAAATGCTTACTCGTATTTACGGATTGGCTTTTGAAACAAAAGAAGAACTTGAAAAATATATAAATCAAAGAGAAGAAGCTAAAAAAAGAGACCATAAAAAACTCGGAAAAGAATTAGACCTTTTCACTTTTTCAGAATTAGTTGGTTCTGGACTTCCGCTTTGGACTCCAAGAGGAACGCTCATGAGAAATCTTCTAGATGAATATGTCTGGGAACTTAGGCAAGAAGCTGGATATGAAAAAGTGGAAATTCCTCATATTACAAAAAAAGATTTATATATGACAAGCGGACATTGGGATAAATTTAAAGATGAATTATTCCGCATTACTACCCGTGAAGGCCATGAATTCGCAATGAAACCAATGAATTGTCCTCATCATACGCAAATTTATGCAAGAAGAGCATGGAGTTATCGAGAACTTCCTCAAAGATATGCAAATACTACCGCTTGTTATCGCGACGAACAATCAGGAGAATTATCGGGTCTTTCAAGAGTCCGTTCTTTCTCTCAGGATGATGCTCATGTATTTTGCAGAATGAGTCAAGTGAAAGAAGAATTTTTAAAAATTTGGGATATTGTTCATGATTTTTATAAAGTATTCGGTTTTAATTTACAAGTACGACTCTCCACTCACGACCCAAAACATATGGAGAAATATTTGGGAGAAGAAAAAAAGTGGCAAGAAGCAGAAGACATATTAAAAGATATTGTAAAAGAAAAAAATGTAAAAGCAATTGACGGATTAGGCGAGGCGGCTTTTTATGGCCCAAAACTTGATTTTATGGCTAAAGATTCCCTTGGACGAGAATGGCAAGTAGCCACAATTCAACTTGATATGAATATGCCAGAACGTTTTGATTTAAGTTGTACAAATGAAAAAGGAGTAAAAGAAAGAATTGTCATGTTGCATGCTGCTATTATGGGTTCTATCGAAAGATTTATGTCTATTCTAATTGAACACACGGCTGGTAATTTTCCATTATGGCTTTCCCCTATTCAAGTGGCAATAATCCCTGTTAGAGAAAATCATGAAGAAGAAGCAAAAAAACTTTTTGATACGCTTAAAAAAGAATCTGTTCGCGTAGAAATTTTTGAAGCAAATGACAGCTTGGGTAAAAGAATTCATTCTGCGAAAGATATGAAAACTAATTTTGTAATAGTTTTAGGCGACAAAGAAGTTTCATCCGGAAATTTAACTATAGAAAACAGAGATGGCACAAAAACAGAAGGAATTTCTGCGTCAGATTTTATTTCAAAACTCAAAAAGGAAATTGAAGAGAAAAAATAAACCTGCTATGGAAAAAAATGAAGAGTTAAAAAAAATTCACGAAAAATGGTTCGCAAATTGTAAATGTGAACTCAAAAAAACAGCCACGCAACCTGTACCTGGAAATGGTAGTGCAAATGCTGAAATTGTTTTTATTGGAGAAGCCCCAGGAAAAAGTGAAGATGAGCAAGGCATCCCTTTTGTCGGGGCTGCAGGAAAATTCTTGGCAGAAATGCTTGAAACAATAAAATTAAAACGCGAAGAAATTTATATAACAAACATAGTGAAATATCGCCCACCCAATAATCGCGACCCTGAACCAGCAGAAAAAGACGCTTGTAGGGATTGGCTTTTAGAAGAATTAAGCTTTATAAATCCAAAATTAATAGTCTTTCTTGGTAGGCATTCTATGAATGATTTTTTTCCTCTTGAGAGAATTTCAGCAATACATGGAAAACTTTTAATTAAAAAATTTAATAAAATAAACACAAAATATTTCCTGCCACTTTATCATCCGGCCGCGGCGCTTTATAACGGCGGAATGAGAGAAACCCTCACAGAAGATTTCAAAAAGATTCCTAAAATTTTAGAAAAAATTGAGAAAGACGAAAAACCTGAAATAAAAATAGAACAAAATAAGCTTTTTTAAATATCAATCTCGGCTAATTTAGCATTTGATTGAATGAAAGATTTACGAGGCGGGACTTCAGAGCCCATTAAAATATCAAAAACTTTATTGGCTTCTTCAGCATCTTCAATCTCAACTTTTTTGATTATTCTATGCTCTGGATCCATAGTTGTCTCCCAAAGCTCTTCAGGATTCATTTCTCCGAGACCTTTATAGCGCTGAATATGCACTTTTGAAGATTTCTTTTTCATTTCTTCTTCACCTTCTTCTTCAAAGGCAATTTCATCTTCTAAATTTTGTATTTCACTTACATCAGCACCCTTGCCAATAATTTTAGTTTTTTCTTCATCTGAATACGCATAATTAA
Organism: Patescibacteria group bacterium; assembly: GCA_038063635.1. Classification (GTDB taxonomy): domain Bacteria; phylum Patescibacteriota; class Minisyncoccia; order Phycocordibacterales; family UBA9973; genus UBA9973. The sequence continues at coordinate 12,544 of JBBTUS010000014.1, forward strand.
TTTCTTTTCCTTTTTTAATTTTATAAAGTGGAGGTTGAGCAATATAAATATATCCAGCTTCAATAACTTGTTTAAAATATCTATAAAAAAGAGTCAGTAAAAGCGTGCGAATATGCGCGCCATCAACATCAGCATCGGTAGCTATAATTATTTTATGATAACGCATTTTTTTAATATCAAAAGTATCTCCAATAGAAGCGCCAAGCGCGACAACTAAAGATTTTATTTCTTTAGACGCAAGCATCTTATCAATTCTGGCTCTTTCAACATTTAAAATTTTTCCTTTCAAAGGAAGAATAGCTTGAGTGCGCCTGTCTCTGCCTTGCTTAGCAGAACCGCCTGCAGAATCTCCCTCCACAAGAAATAATTCTGACTCACTGGCATCTTTAGTCTGACAATCGGCAAGTTTTCCCGGAAGCGTCATTCCCTCTAATGCGCCTTTTCGCAAAACTGAATCTTTGGCTGCTTTAGCTGCTTTTCGCGCTTTTAGGGCTAAAATTGACTTATTAATTATAGATTTTGCCTCGTCTGGATTTTCCTCCAGGAAACTAGCAAATGCTTCACTAAATACAGTTCCTACTGCCCCTTGGGCTTCCATAGAACCTAATTTGGCTTTTGTTTGTCCTTCAAATTGTATTTCCCTAATTTTTACAGAAATAACGGCAGTCAGACCCTCTAGTACGTCGTCTCCCGTAAATCCTCCTTCGGATTCTTTCATCATTTCATTTTTCTTACAATAAGTATTCAGCGTTCTGGTTAGCGCAGTTTTAAAACCAGTCACGTGAGTTCCACCCTCGGCTGTATAAATATTATTGGCAAAAGGAATTATGCGGTCAACTATATCATCAACATACTGAAGCGCAATTTCAACATTAACATTATCTGATTCTTTATTGACATAAAAAATATTATTTTGGACTGGCTTTTGAAATTTATTATAATATTTAATAAGTGAAGTAAGTCCGCCTTCAAAATAAAAAGAGGTTGAAGGCAATTCAAGTCCTAATTCCCTAAAATAAAAAAGACTTGAATCATCAATTTTGCCTTCATAATTTCTTGCATCAATTATTAAAATTTTTAATCCTTTGACCAAATATGCTTGTTGACGAATGTGATTTACAACAGTGTTCCAATCAAATTTAATACCTCCATCTTTTGGCCCTTCTTTAGCGATAAATATTTCTGAATCTGGTTCAAAAGTTACAATAGTGCCTTTTAATTTTGATGAAGCTACTTTTTTTACTGCAGCTTTTTTCTTGCCGCGAGAATATTCTTGAATATACTTACCGCCATCTTTATGCACTTCAACCTTGCAATAAACAGAAAGAGCATTAACAACAGATGCGCCAACTCCGTGAAGTCCGCCAGAAACTTTATATCCTTCTCCTCCAAATTTTCCTCCAGCGTGAAGCGTTGTCATTACAGTTTCCAGCGCGGAGACTTTTGTTTTTTTATGAATATCTACAGGAATACCTCGGCCATTATCGGCTACCCTTATGCGGTTATTAGCTAAAAAAACAACTTCAATGTCATCACAAAAACCACCCATCGCTTCGTCGCGCGAATTGTCAAAAATTTCCCAGACTAAATGATGAAGCCCCTCTGGGCCTGTAGTGCCAATATACATTCCTGGACGCCTTCTAACCGGCTCAAGACCCTCAAGAACCGATATGTCTGAAGCGTTATAATGATGCCCGTTTATTACTTCCCCGCCTTTGGACGGGGTAAACTTTTTTTCTTTTTCTTTAGCCATTTTTGTAAAAATTTAATTTTAAAAATATTTACCCGCCTTTTGGCGGGAAAGCAAAAACACCATTTTTGCTTAACATATTATATCATAAAAGAGAGGAAAAAACTAATTTTTTAACGTAATTCCCATCTTGAATTTTCCCTTATTTTATGGCTTATTTTGGTCATTATAATGTTCACTTCGTCGTCAGTCAGAGTTTTTTCATACGATTGAAAAATAAGTCTAAAAGCATATGAGGTTTTGCCGTCTTTTGTAAATGAATCAAATATATATGGCTCTCGAACTAATAATTCTGTGGCATTATTTTTTAGTAATTTTTTGAGTTCTTCAGAACTTTCTCCTTTTGGAACCCATACAGCAACATCGCGAGTTATAAACGGATAAATTGACCAGGGTTTAAAATTTCTAGAATAAGAATTTTCTTCAGAAGAGACTTGGGAGCGCGACGACGCGAGCACGAGGAATTTTTCAGCAGAAAAATATCCGTGCTCTTCTGAAGAAGAATTTTTATGAAAGAAATTTTCTAAATTCATTTCTTTTACTCCTTTTTTATCCCCATACGCAACATGCATTTCTTCTTTATCTTTTAAAAATACGGTTCCAATTTCAAAAATTTTTATTTGTTCCATTTCCAAAAGTGGAGCATTAAGTTGATTCAATTTTAAACTTTCTTTTAACCCATCACTTAAGTTAGTTCTTAAAAACTTTTTATCTGAAGCTGATGACAGCACCTCAACCTCGCCTGTATTGCAAAATGCATAGGTCATTATCTCTGAATATCCATCATTTAAAAGTTTATTTCTAGCCCAAAGAATTTTATAAAAAGTTTCATTTATTTTAGGCTTAAAATTAATTTTGGGAATTTGGGGAGAAATTTTTTCATATCCTAAAATTCTTCCAACTTCTTCAACCAAATCATGAGGTCCGCTAATATCAATTCTTAAATAAGGAACTTTAATTTTAAATTCATTTACACTTTTTGAAAATTCAAAATTTAATCTTTTCCAAACACCTTCAATTTCTTCTTTTAAAAAAGAAGTGCCTAAATGTTTGTTAATATAATCAACGGAAACAGAAACTTCTTTTTGTTCTGCCTTGGTTGGATATATATCTATAATTTCTTCCACCTCTACTTCATTTAATTCCCAAATTAAATCAGTAATCGCATTCATTGTTTTTTCGCAAAGTTCAGGACTTATTTCATTTTCATATCTTTTGACTGCCTCTGTAAAAATATTAAATTGTTTAGAAGTCTTTCTAATGGCAATAGAGTTAAAATTAGCCACCTCTATTACAATGTTTTTTGTATTACTATCAACTTCAGCTTTAGTTCCCCCTTTTATGCCTGCTATGGCAAGCGGGTTTTTTTCATCTGCTATTATTAAATCATTTGACTTTAATAAAATTGATCTAGTCTTTACTAAATTACCAATCTTTTCACTACCTAATAAATCAATAGATTCTCCTGTGGTAGAATTTCTTATTATTATTTTTTGACTTTCCAGTTTGTCTAAGTCAAAACAATGAATCGGCTGGCCTAAATCAAACATAATAAAATTAGCCGCATCAATAATATTGTTTATTGATTTCTGTCCTATTGCATTTAATTTTTCCTTCAGCCACTTCGGACTTTCACCAACTTTTACATTTTTTACCACTCTACCCATATAACGAAGACACCTATTATCTTCTATTTTAATTTCCAGTTTAGTCGGTTTCGGCTCGAAAATTTTATATTTTTTTTCCTTTATTTTAAGATTAAAAATTGCTGAAATTTCTTTTGCAATTCCCCAATGAGAAAGACAATCATGCGCCCTATCTGGAAGAACTTTAATATCAAAAACCGTATCATTTCCCGCTTTTTCAATTGATTCCACTTCAAAAGAATGAAAAATAATACCCTCAGAAATTTTTTCTATTTCCGGAAGTTCTTCTTCAAAATAATTTTGCAGCCAATTATAAGAAATTTTCATCCCAGTACTAAAATTTTAATTAATAATCTTTATCTTCATGTCCCGTAATCAAAAATTTAGTACGGGACAGGTGTTTTAAAATTGATTAAGTCTTAAATCTCCCTGATAAAAAAAGCGAATATCTGAAATATTAAACTTGATTCTTGCTAATCTATCCAAACCAAAACCAAATGCAAAACCTTGATATTTTTCAAAATCAATTCCGCAGTTTTTTAAAACATTCGGATGAACCATGCCAGCGCCTAAAAGTTCCATCCATTTTCCATCATACTTCACATCAACTTCAAATCCTGGTTCAACGAAAGGAAAAAAACTCGGGCGAAGACGAATTTCCGTATTTTCTCCTAAAAATCTTTTAAAAAATTCAAGAAGCACCCATTTCATATTGGCAACATTTATATCTTTGCCAATCATTAATCCTTCTAACTGATAAAATTGCATTTCATGTCCAGCATCCGTTGATTCATTGCGAAAAACTTTTCCGGGAACAACTATTGCAAAAGGAGGTTTTTTCCCCTCTTTTGCAAATTTTTCCATAAAATGAATTTGGGTGTTAGATGTATGAGTACGCAAAACATATTCAGGCCTATTCTTTATAAAAAAAGTATCTTGCATATCGCGAGCTGGATGATCTTTTGGAACATTAAGCGCGTCAAAATTATGCCAAACATCTTCAAGTTCTGGTCCTGTGGCAACTTCAAAACCTAAATCAGTAAAAATCTTTACAGCTTCATTTATAACTATAGAAAGCGGGTGTTCTTTTCCTTTTTTAATTTCTTTATCCATCCCGTACGAAATAGGACGCGTACGCTTACGCTTGTTCGTCCTTTTGGTTATTTATAATATATTTAATCAATTTCATAATTTTGTTTATTTCTATGCGTCCCGTACGAAGTCTTGCTAATAAAGTTTCGTAATGTACGATAAGTTAATTTACTAATGTTGCATAACTTTGTACGGGATGCGTCCGCGATTTCGTTCGGGATCCATTTTTTACATTCCTCTTAATTTTAAATTGCACCTATGTTCATTAGTACATTCTAAAGTAAATTCATTGCCTAATTTATCATTAAGATGAATTTTATTATCTTCGCTGTGGATGGCTTCTTCGTAATATGCTTTCATTTCTTCCTTTCTTTCTTCCGCTTTTAAATATTTTACAAAATCCTTAACCCGTTCATGAGATTCGTCATAAGAAATATGAATATTGTGAATAGTTGTATCAGACATATAAAAAATTAATTAATCTATAATAACTAAAATATATCACAAAAATAGGCTTTTTTCAATTTCTAAATAATTTCGTTTAAATGTTTCCAGATTGCATACATTGCATATGTATCAAGCTTGCAATAAGTTTTAAGGTGTTCAATTTTTTCTAATGTTTCCTCTTTAGAATATTCATTTCTAACAATTTTATTCCAAGTATCCGAGGCAGTACCCCCTTCTTGTATGTCTAATACCTTATAAGATAATTCCGGAGCAAGGACAGGTAAAATATATTTAATTGATGTTTTGCCTTTAAATTTGGGATGAACATAATGTTGCTCGGAAAAAATATCCATTAGGTCAATAATCCGAGAATTAATTTCTTCCAAAAATGTTTTATGCTCTGGATTTCTTTTAATAAGGTCTTTATTTCTCCCCATTTCAAAACTTTTAGACCAAACTATTATAGAACCCTTATTGGGCAATTTTTCTTTGAGAGCTGAAATAAATTTTTCATCCGGGTTTTTATTTTCCGTAAAAATAAATTCTGCATGTTTTGGCTCTTTATTTTTATCTTCAGCAATATGCAAAGAAAATTGAAATGGTATTTGATTAAAAGGACTATAGCCTGTAAATCTTGGAATTCCAGCCGCAAAAGTTTCATAATCTAGAAAAGACACGGGAAAAGAAATAATATTTAAAAAATTAATGATTTCTTCCTTGTTGATAAATACTTTATCTAATTGAGTTGCCGTAACCTGATTTCTTTGTTTTTCACTCAAGGAAAATTCATTCGGCACATCTTTAATAAGAAAAATACTGCTGTCTATTAATTCTTCTAGTTTCTTTTTTGACATCCCAATTCGAGAAATATCATGAACACTATAATCCGGTATTTGCGGGTTTGAATAAGAAAAAGTCGTGCAAAGGGAACTTCTTCCACGCGTGATGCATTTGCACGAACCAAACGGCTCTTCTTTTGAAGCCAGAAATTTTTGCGCGATTTTCATTTCTTCTTCAACAATATTAACTATTTCCATAACTTTTTCCGTAAAATCTTCTTTAGTAAAAAGTTGTTTTAAATCAAGGTCAAGTTGGCGAACATATTCGCTATTAAGCCTTGTTAAATATAATTTACCAATTGGAACACCTAATTTTTTAAGAATTATGTATTGAAAGGCAATATCATAAGTATAAAGTTCATCTTTTGCTTTTTTATTTTCACCGCTATTTGAAGCTTTAACTTCATATAAATCATAAACTTTAGAAGCTGAATTCCATACCAAAATGTCACAAATTGTTTTATATAAATCTGTTTTAAATACCGGCTGATATATCACAGGTGTCGGGGATTTTATGAGTTGCATTGTTTCTTCTATGGCATCACGATTAGCAATTAAAACACCTTTTGGAAATAGTTCTCTAGCCAGAATATCAATTTCGTTACCGGTTTCTATTATTCCTTGGTCAAAAACAGATAGTGGTTTTGCAATATATATATCTGGCTTGTGTATTTTAAGCCAAGCATTTTTTGCGCAGTCTTTATATATAAGATAATCTGTTTTTGTTAATTTCATATATTTTTTTATTTCCTATTCAGTTGTTTTGCCGTCAAAATGTTCTTCTTGAGATTCAGCTTCTTGTTTTGTTTCCCTGATTACTCCATCTATATGTTCAGCTGGAGAATAGATAGTATATAATTTTAATTTTTCAGTAGTGGAAGTATTTATTACATTATGACGCGCGCCGGCAGGCACTATTGCCACATCGCCATCTTTTATATCATACTCGCTTTCATCAATAAAAACTTTTCCCATACCCTCTTCAAATCTGAAAAATTGGTCACGGTCAGAATGAATTTCAAATCCTATTTCTTCTTTTGGCAAAAGGCTCATTAACACAAGCTGGCTGTATTTTGCCGTATAGAGAACTTTTCTAAAATTTTCATTTTCTAAACTATCTTTTTCAATATTTGTTTTATATCCTTTCATCCCGTTAGAAGCAGGTCGCGGTCTTAATTAATTTTTAAATTTATAATACCGTGCCGACTTTAATTAAATTTTTTAATAATTTTCCCATCATAAACCGTGACCGCGGCTTTTAACGGGATTCATAATTCTCTAAAAGAAAATAAATTTATTTATAGCGCTTCGGTAAACTCTGTATGGCTTTGGTCCAACAAATGCTTTGTCATTTATAAAAATAGTTGGTGTACCATAAATATTTGTTTTGTTTAGTTCTTTAACTTGATTTTCTACCGCTTTTTTTGTTTTAGCGCTATTTGCGCATTCGTTAATTTTTTTTACATCAAAATTAAAACTTTCTAAAATTTTATTGGCATTTAGTTTATTAAGGACAAAATTTTTGTCGGCTGTAAATAAATAATTATTAAAATCCCAATATTTGTCTTGATAATCTTTATATACGCAATATCCTATATCCGCTAAAAATGTGGTATCGCCCTTGGCCGGATAGTGGGCAAAAACATAATTTGCTTCTTTATTTTTTATTAATTTTTGAATATCGGGATATGCTTTTCTACTATAATCACAAGCATAACAACCGATAAAAACTACCGTGTCTTTTGACTTAATATCTTGCGTGGGAAAAGAAGATAAGTCTATATTATTTAACGTGACAGTTTTTTCTGTTTTTTGAGTAATACCGCAAGAAGAACCATCTCCTAGCGGCGTAACTTTATTATTTTCTCCACTTGGGTCAAAAGCGCAAAATCCGCTTGCATTTAAGCCATTGCAACTGCCATATACGTAAAAATTATATCCTCCCCGAATAACCCAAATAGCGCTACCTATCATTAAAATAAAGAATATCCAAGATAATATTTCATAATGTTTATTAACCATCTTGGCGAGAAAAGTTGAACGAGCAATTAATTTTGATAAAATTTTACCTTTTATTTTTTCTTGAAAACCGGTATTGCATGGACGAAAAGTAATGCGTCTAAAAACACAACTAAAAGCTTCTTTGGCTAAAGCCCTGTGAGAAGCGCTAAATATTCCCAATATTCCGAATATAATTAAAGCTAAAATGCAAGGCATAAATTTACAATATTTTTATAATTTTATTTAAATTTGTAATAAATGTTTCTGCTTCTTCCATTGTATTGTATAAAAACAAAGAAACACGCGCGGAGTTAAAAATTTTTTTGCTATTAAACCAAGAATGGACGCAGTGCTGTCCGGAGCGTATTGAAATATTTGCCATTTCATCAAGCATAATTGCAAATTTATGCATATCAGCGCCGTCAATATAAAAATTGATAATTCCAGTTCTGTCTTTGGCATCCTCTGGACCGATAATTTTTATTTGAGGAATTTTTTGCAATTCTGTCGTAATATAAGCGTTTAATTTAAGTTCATGTTCAGCTATGTCATTAAAATCAAACTGACTTAAATATTTAACGGCCTCCCCTAACCCGATAATCCCGGCATAATCTTGCAGTCCAGCTTCAAATTTCTCCGGTATGGGTAAAAATTTATAATCTTCATAAGTGGAAAACTCAACCGTATCCCCGCCAACAATAAAAGGTTCTAATTTTTCCAATAATTTATACTTGCCATAAAAAACTCCCGTGCCAGTCGGACCAAACATTTTGTGTCCGGAAAATGCCAAAAAATCAACATTTAAATCTTGAACATCAATTTTTTTATGGGGAATGCCCTGCGCGGCATCCAAGAAAACTAAAGCATTATTTTTGTGCGCAATTTCTATTATTTCTTTTGCCGGATTTGTGACACCGTCCAAATTTGAAGTATGAACTATTGAAACTAATTTGACGCCGTTAATTAGTTCAGAAAAATTATTTAAATTAAAACTGTCGTCTTTATTTGCAGGAATTATTTTTACCGCAATGCCTATTTTATCTCTCAATAATAACCAAGGAATTAAATTTGAATTGTGTTCTTTGTTAGAAATTAAAACAATATCTCCTTTCCTTAGGCCAAGAGAATTTGCCAGTAAATTTATGCCTTCAGTCGTATTGCGGGTAAAAATTATTTCATTTTCATTATTCGCGTTTATAAATTTAGCAATAAGTTGCCTTGTTTCTTTCACTTTTTTTGTAACTTTATCTCCTAATTTATGGGAGCTTCTGCCTGCGCAAGCCGGGTAATTAAAATAGTAATCATTCATCGCTTCAACAACCTTATTTGGTTTCAAGCTCATACAGGCGCTATCAAAATAAATAGGCGTTTTTCCGTCTTTTTGAGTCAAAATATTGAAATCGGCTCTTATTTTATCCGTATTTAACATAAATCAAGATTTTATGATTATAACATACAACCTGGCGGAGGGTAGGAGATTCGAACTCCTGATGGATTGCTCCATACACGCTTTCCAAGCGTGCGCACTAGACCGCTATGCGAACCCTCCAAATACTTACGTCAAATTAGATAGTAGCAGACAAAAAAGCGCTTTCCAAGTCTGTATTCCCTTCGGCACTAGACCGCTATGCGAACCCTCCTTTTTGAAACCGCAAACTGTTGAGAGGTCAACCAGCGATTTAATATTGGACTTAAAGTCAAGGCAAAACCTATGTTGCCTGCTAAATGAAGCGCTGTAAATGGAATTTGTAAAACTAACGCGCTAAACATGCTCTGCCCAAATATTGGAGCAAATAAAACACCCGTTATTAAATCAAAAACTATGGTTGCAAAAAATGCAAATACTGCAAAATTAAAAGCGGATGATTTAAACTTTTTAAAATATAGAAAAGAAAACATTCCGATAAACCCATAAGTTATAGACACTGTCCATGTCCAAGCCCCAAAATGCGTTATAAGGTCATATAAAAATATACTTAGGAAACCAAAGGCAAAACCAAAAAAGGCTCCGTATTTGCGCCCTATGGGCATAATAGAAGCCATTATAGGCTCTATATTAGGCGCTCTTAAGGGAATTAATCTAAATAACAAACAGCCAATAAAGATAATAAAAATTTTAAATTTATTTTTTGTATTTTCCATGAATTTTGATTATAGCATGTCTAAAAATTCTTTTTCACTTATTATTTTTACCCCTAATTTTTTAGCTTCAGTCAATTTTGAACCTGGGTTTTCTCCAGCTAAAACATAGGTTGTGTTTTTGGAAATAGAACCGGAAACCTTGCCACCATTGTTTATAATTTTTTCTTTAGCCAGTTCACGGGACATTTGAGAAAGGGTGCCGGTTAAAACAAAATTTAAGCCAGTGAATTTTCCTTTTTTTATCTTTTCAGCTTTTTCTATTAACACGCCATTTTTTAATAATTTATCTATAAAAAGAAGATTATTTTTGTCTTTGAAATAATTATATAAACTTTCGGAAACAGCCGGACCGATATTTTCTATTTCATTTATTTCTTCAATTTTTGCTTTAATAAGATTATTAAGCGTGCCAAAATTCACTGCCAAATCTCGAGCTGTTTCTTCCCCCACATGTAATATTCCAAGCGCCCATAAAAATTTAGAAAGTGAAATTTTCTTTTTTAATTTTATTTCTTTTATAATATTTTCCGCGCTTTTTTCACCAAAGCGTTCAAGGACTGCAATATCTTCTTTAGTCAGAGTAAAAATATCGGCTGCGTCAGTAATCAATCCCTCATCTTTAAATCTCCTTAAAATTTTCGGGCCTAATTCATAAATCTCAAAAGAAGAAATAAAATGGTCAAGAAATCTTTCGTTTCTCGCTAAGCATTTTTGATTTGGACATAAGTAAGCAACCAAGTTATCTTTTTGTATTATTTTAGTTCCGCAAACCAGACAAAAACTCGGCATTTTGAATTTTTTTTCTTTCCCCGTACGCATTTTGTATAAAACTTCAACTAAGGCCGGAACAACATCACCGGCTTTTTGAATAACTACCGTATCTCCTATGCGAACATCCAAGCGTTTTATTTGGTCCATATTGTGCAAAGTCGCTTTAGAAACAACTGAACCAGCCACAAGGGTAGGTTTAAAAATTGCCAAAGGAGTCAAAACTCCGGTTCGTCCAACATTTATATTAATATCTTTTACTATGGTTGTTGCTCGTTCTGCAGGATATTTAAATGCCACCATATAACGGGGAGCTTTCCCCGCTACTCCCAAAGTTTCCTGCAATTTTAAATCATCAACGGAAATTACTATTCCATCTGTTCCAAATTCAAAATTTTCTCTAATTTTATGAAATTTTTTTATAAAATCTATAACTTCAGAAAGTTTACTGCAAAAAGAATCGTGGTTATCCACTTTAAATCCGAGATTTTTAAGAAGATGGTGTTTTTCTGAATGTTTATATAAAGCTTTTTCTGATAAATTTTTCTTAATAAAATTAATCTCCGCTATATCGTAAGCGAAAAAATCCAAGTTTCTTTCAGCTGAAAGTTTTGGGTCTAATTGCCTTAAACTGCCGGCTGCGGCATTCCTAGTATTAGCAAAGATTGGTTTTCCTTCTTTTTCATTTTTTTTATTTAAAGTTATTAAAGTTTTCTTTGACATTATTGCTTCGCCTCGAACCTCAATAAATTCAGGAAATGGCTCACTTAATTTTAATGGAATGGATTTTATAGTTTTCAAATTTTGAGTTATATCTTCACCAACAAAACCATCACCTCTTGTGGCGCCACGCGCAAAAATTCCATTTTCATAAATCAATGAAACAGCCAGTCCATCAAACTTAACTTCGCAGAAATAATTTATCTTTTCGTTTTCGTTTAATAATTTTTTTATTCTTTTTTCCCAATCATATAATTCTTCTTCACTAAATACATCATTAAGAGAAAGCATCCTAATTTTATGCTTTACTTTTGTAAATTTTTCAAGTGGCTTGCCAGCTACTCTATTTTCTAAAGAATTTAAATTATTAAATTCAGGATATTTCTGTAAAAGAATTTTTAATTCTTTTGTTAAAGAATCATATACGTCATCAGTAACATTGGGTAAATTTTCTATATGATATGCATTGCGTAATCTGGCAATTTCACTTCGTAATTTTTTTACCCGCCTAGCGTCGGCAAGACTGGTCCGCCTTGCATCGACAAGCTTCTGCGAATCGAGGCGGGTTCTTTTTTTAGCTTCATCTTTGCTCATAAGTTTAGTAAACTACCTCAATAACACGCTGAACACTGGCGGCTGTTGGAATACAAGAAATTAATGTCTGGCTATTATTGTATCCAACGGAAGTAACTTTTGTCTTTGAATTATCATTCATCTTACTGATTGTTACTGTTGCGCAAGATTTTCCGGAACTTCCCAACCTATAAATAGTAAAAGTAAAGGTTGAATCAAAACCAATATCAGGAACACTCTTTTTTGTGAAGATAAATGTTCTATTATCGCAATAAGTTAGAGGAGGAGGATTACTCCCAATAAAAGCGTTATCAACCAACGAAGAACTGTCATAAAACAAAGTGCATTCAGCGGCTGTGTCGGCTGCATAAAAAGCTTCGTTTCCATCTTTGGCCGAAGTGCTAAAAAGCATTTCTTTGAGCGCTATATTTGATACGCCTAGCGCTACGGATAAAAGAATACTTGAAACAACAACCGCAAAAAGCAAGACAAACCCCGAACGAGAGCCTTCGGCTCCGTACGGGGCAGGCCTTTTTTTAAAAATATTTTTTAATTTTTTTATATTAATTTTCATAATTATTCTTTCCATTTCAATAAATTATCTGAAAAAGCAACGTTATAAGAAATTGAATTTTTAGACCAAGAAACAACTGAGGTAACTTTTAGTTCTAATGGATTATTTGCAGATTCAGTGACCATTATTTTACGAGTAAAACCAGAATCAACGCCTGGCAGTGAATGATTATAACTATATTTTCCTAAGGTATTATAATAATATAAAGAACAAGCATTGTTATTATCGCACGAAGAAAAATTCATGGATGATTGCAGTGTTGCAATATCAAAAACACCCAAAGAATCCGAAAAATTACAGCCAATACCGCTGACACTCTTGCAGGCTGGCTGAGCTTGTATTTTTAATTTAAAATCATTCCATCCTTGAGTTGAAGTAGAACCATAAATGACATAAGTGTCACGCATATTCTTTATATACTCTATCCCCTCTTCTGCCAAATAAGAAGCTATTATCTTGTTTTTAGCATAATTGGTGTCTGCAATTCCAGTGGCTAAAACCGACATTAACGCAACAATTGACATTGAAAAAATAGAAATAGCAATAAGTGTTTCAACCAGAGTGAACCCGGACTTATTTTTATTTTTTTGTTTGAAATAATTAAACATTGCTAAATATAATATTTATTGATCTAAAACTCTTTGAGATACAGTGGTTTGAAGAGCAAAAGGGGTTTCTTTTCCTTTGGTTGTTATTTTCCCGACCAGTCTAATGGTAATCAACGGTTGTTGCTTGTTTCCGCTTAATGATGATTCTGCTCCAGTAACATAAAAACCGCTTGATGAAGCAAGTTTTATTTCATCCGGATTTAATAATATAAAATTTTCAGCGCCATTAACCGATTTCCAAATATTAAAATCAATTCCAGTTGATTCTATTTTATATACCCATTGGTCGGTAATAATACCAGGATTTCCAGATGCATTTTCAAATACAATAGCTCCTCCGCCATTTTGACAACTTTGTGGAGTATTGTTAACTTGCGAAACATTAAAAACTCCGGAAATGCATCTAAAATCAGTTCCGGTTCTTATGTTTCTTGAAATGTCCTCCATAATAAAAGTTAAATTATCCATTATGGACCTTTGGTCTCTGGATTTTTGATAAATTAAACTGGCATTCAATAATGAATCAATGCCAATCATTACAACAATCAGAAAAATGGAAACGCTAATCATTGTTTCTATTATTGTGAACCCGCCTGAAATTTTCTTTAAAAAATTTTGGTGGGTGAATCCCTTGCTTCGCTGAAGTTTCACGGAGCAAGTTTTATTCTTTTTAAAATAAAATTTATTCATCCCGTACGAAATAGGACGCGTACGCTTACGCTTACGCTTCGTTGTCCTTTTTGTTATTTATAATATATTTAATCAATTTCATAATTTTATTTATTTTATGCGTCCCGTACGAAGTCTTGCTAATAAAGTTTCGTAATGTACGATAAGTTAATTTACTAATGTTGCATAACTTTGTACGGGATGCGTTCGCGATTTCGTTCGGGATTCATTATTTTATTTCTACTCTACCAGATGGGTATACTAATATCTTAGATGTAACTGACGTTGATGAAGGAGAAGAAACAGTTATTTGCATATGCGATATTACACAAGTTGATGATGGTTCTGTAGTAATTATTGCTTCTGAATTTGGACGCCTAAAAAGTACGGTTAGCCCAGTAATAAGAGTTGCGCATACAGAATTATTAGAATCAATAATTTCTAGTTTTGATATATAATTTCCTTTATTAATATCTATTTTTTCCAAAAATTCCCCACTTGCAAAAAAATTTGTGCAAGTTGCATCACAAATGTTATTTGAATTAACATCAGTAAAATAAACAAATTTCTTTTTATTGACCTCGCTTATTGTATTAAAATAAACTCCATAAGAAGGCTTCCAAGTATTAATATCTGAAAGCAAAACTTGTTGTTTTAATGGCGGTAATTTGCCAGATGTGGAATATTTCTGAGCTTGGACTAATTTTAAAGCTATGTCACTAGTAAGATTTTTTATATCAACTTTTGATTGAAAAGAACCGTAATTAAACATCGTGGTTGAAGATATAATCGCAAAAATACCAAGCACGACTATAAGTTCAACATAAGTCATCCCCCGTTTAAAATCCGTATATTTATATTTTTTAAAAATTAATACCATAATTGAAAAAGATGTATCTCAAAAATAAAAGCTAATATTGACCCTAGAACTAAAAATGGGGCAAACGGGATCTCGCTTTTTATTGAATATTTTTTTGAAAAAAATATTAATAGAAGTCCAATTATTGCTCCCAACCAAAAAGAGAGCGTCACGCCAGAGAGCATTCTTCCAATACCAATGAGCCATCCTATTCCTATCACAAGTTTAGCATCTCCCAATCCCATCCACTTACCCCCGGATATGAGCCAAATTAAAGCAAAAGGTATCGCAATTATTACGCCGGATAAAAATTCCCAAATAGAAGGAATATGTGGATTAAAACTATATCCCGAAAAGAAAAATAATCCTACAAAAGATAAAATGCCTAAGATTAGAGCAAGCATATCTGGAATAATTTTATGTTTTAGGTCGTATACAGATATAACTAAAAGAAGGGAAAACATGATTGCGTAAAAAACCATCGTTATGAAAAAAACAAGCGTATTAAAATAAAAAATATCTTGGAATTTTAAAAAAAGTCCCATAAAAATAAGGGCGGTGGCCAGTTCAACTAATGGATATTGAATTGATATTTTAGTTTTACAATTTCTACATCTTCCTTTTAAGACAAAAAAACTGATTAAAGGTATAAGTTCATACCAGCAAAGTTTGTTTTGACAAGCCATACACCCGCTTCTACCGCCGAAAGTTTTATGAGTATTATATCTGTAAATAACAACGTTCAAAAAACTTCCAACCACCAGACCCAGAATAAAGAAAAAAAATGTAATAAAAAAAGTCATAAAATTTTTTTACCGACAAGAAAAAGTTGAAGCATCAATAGCTGTTGCCGGAGTAAAAGCTTCTCGCTTGGAACTACCTCCACTATCCACGCACCAAGAGGCATTTGCATTTGATTTTAGTCCAACGGCAACAGCCCATACATCTTTTGAATTATAACAAGAACTTCCGTTTCCTCTTTTTACCGCCTCGGCTATAGCGTTAGATATAGTTTTATCTTTAGAGAACATATTAGTCCCGGATGCATCATAAGCGGGACAAGTAGCGATATTAAAAGCAGAACCTCCGGATGGCAAATATGAATTTCTATTGTCCGAGTAAAAAATTTCAGTTACGGAACGTATGGTGTTTAAATTACTTTTTACTCCAGCGTCATTTCCCTTTAATTTAGCATCACTTAATGAGACTAAAACAATAGAAACTAAAATAGCAATAATGGCAAAAACAACCAGAAGCTCAATCAATGTGAACCCGTCTGAAATTTTCTTTAGAAAATTTTGGCGGGTGAACCCTCTGAAACATCTCAAAACTAAGCCTTTTTTAAATTTCATAATAAATTTTTATTAATTAATAACTTCTTTTATTATAACATAACAATTAAAAACAAAAACCACCCTTTGTTTGCGCTCAGAGTGGTTTTTGGAAGCTATTAATCGTAGTTATTAAGGACAAACAACAGCATTAGCAGCTAGAGGTCCTGCTGTTTGCTTTGAAGCACCAGTAGAGTCAACACACCAGTTGTCTGTTGTAGAGCTCTTTAGAGAAACCATAGCAGCCCAACCGCCAGCAATGTCATGACAAACTGCGTTTCCAGTAGCGCCGGTATTACCCGCAACCCAAGGTTGTATGTCAAGACCAACTACAGCGGTTGTTGCTAACTTTTGAGCAGCATTTAAAATCATAGGACCTATAACATTCGTACCAGAAGCGGCGCAAACAGCGTCATATGATTGAGGTGTATCATAGAAAAGTTCAGCTTGTGCCCGAGCACCGCTTAAAGCGGCTTTAATAGCGGCATCTGAACCTTTTGTTCTAGCGCTATTAAGTGATGCTAAAACAACTGAAGCTAAAATACCGATAATCGCCACGACCACCAAAAGTTCAATCAACGTAAAACCTTTTTTAAAATTAATTTTCTTCATATTTTTCTTTGTCTCGCCATAGCAAAAGCTGTGGCGGATATTAAACATAAATAATTTATAATTACATCTGTTTTAAGAGATGCATCGACTTATTTTTAACCACATCTATTATAACATACACAGAAAAAATACAAATTAGTTATCCACATAAATTAGGTTCTAGTTTCTAGAACCTAATTCTAACTAATTCCCCCTGACATATTATAAATAGGCATTAAAACAGAAACCAGCAATAGTCCTACTCCTAAGCCCAAAATTACAATCATCACAGGTTCAATCATCCCAACTAACGTATCAACAGCATTATCTACTTCTCTTTTGTAAAAATCTGCCAATGTTTTCAAAATTTTTCCCAGTGAACCGGTTTCCTCGCCTACTTTTGTCATTTGCACCATAATCGGAGGTATTTCAATTGGATATTTTTCAAATGCTCCCGAAAGGGATTTGCCAGATTTTACATCGTCTTCAACTTCTGTCAAAATTTTTTTATATACGCGACTGCCAACAACCGCCGCAGTGACATTAATAGCTCGAACTATCGGAATTCCCGAAGTAAGCATTGTATCCAAATTATCGGCTATGCGAGAAAGATATAATTTTTTAAAAAGATTTCCAACGCCGGGAAAAGAAAGACGCGCGGAGTCAAGATATATTTTGCCCTTTTCTGTCGTAGAAAGTCGCCACACCCAAAAACCAGCCAGAACAAAAAAGATTATGACAAAAAAACCATAATTGACAAGGAAGTTTGAAATAGCAATAACTATTTTAGTGAAAATTGGAATTTCTTGAGAAGATTCCAAAATGATAGCCGAAAGCTTGGGAATAACTACAACAAACATAAGAACCATAACTGCAAAAAAAGTAAATATAACGAACGCCGGATAGATAAGAGCATTCTTTGTTTTTGAAGTAAGAGCATATTGCCTGTCTAAGTAATCCGCTAGATAAGCAAAGGTAGTATTCAATTTACCGGTTTCTTCCCCGGATTTAACCATATTTACATAAAAATCCGAAAAAACATCGGGGTGTTTTGCCAACGCGCCGGAAATAGATATGCCGGCTTGAAGGTCATCACTTATGCTTAAAAGTTTTTTACCTAAAAGTTTATTCTCAGAGTTAGCCGCAAGCATTGTAAATGCTTTAAGGGCCGAAACTTGAGCTTCAAATAATGTTGAAATTTGGCGAGAAAGAACTACAACATCTTTTTGAGAAACTTTTTCAAAAAAAGACATACTGAAAATAGATTCGCTTTTCTCAGTATCTTTAATTGAAATAATAATAAAACCCCTGCGCTGTAAGCCGCTGATTGCCATATCACGGTTTGCTGCGTCAATTTTTCCTTCTTTGTTTATTCCTTTTTCATCTAAAACTTTGTATTTAAATAACATGGCTGATTTTAAAAGAGCAGAGCGACTATTAAAATCGCCACCCAGCTCCACTTTTAATAATTAATTCATAATAACTTAAAATTTATCATTTGTAAAAATATACTGCTATAAACAAAACGCAAACATTAAAAGTGGGGCTGGGTAAGGAAAATCATATTCGCTACGCTCATTGATTTTCACTTAAATCATACGCTCAAGCCCTTTTGGATTTAAAGAGTATTGATAAGCGCTTTCAATGGAAATCTCTCCGGCTCGTACGAGTTCTAAAAGAGAGTGATTTAAATCTATCATGCCAGATTCCATTCCCGTTTCTATAACCACATCTATTTCATGAGTACGCTTTTCTCTTATTAAATTAGCAACAGCATTGTTGTTTAAGAGAAGCTCATAAGCAGGGATTAAACCTCCGGCAATTCTAGGAATAAGTCTCTGAGAAAAAATACCAATCAAACTTGATGCCAGCTGTATTCTAATTTGTTCTTGTTGTTCTGCGGGAAAAGAATCAAGTATCCGGTCTATTGTTTGTGAAGCATTGTTTGTATGCAGAGTTGAAAGCACCAGATGACCGGTTTCTGCGGCGGTTACCGCTGTTGAAATAGTTTCCGGATTGCGCATCTCGCCAATCAATATTACATTTACGTCTTCGCGAAAAACAGATTTTAAGGCTATGTGAAAATCTTTTGTGTCAATACCAACTTCACGCTGATTAATTATTGATTTATTTTGTGTAAATAAATATTCAATTGGGTCTTCAATAGTTATGATGTTTCTTGATTGTTCATTATTTATCAAATTAACCATTGAAGCTAATGTGGTTGTTTTTCCTTGTCCAACAGGACCAACAACCAAAAAGAATCCTTGTTTTTTACGAGCAATATCAGCTAGAACAGATGGCAAATGTAATTCTTTAAAAGTTTTTATTTTAGATAATAATCGAAAAACAAGACAAATGGTTCCTTTTTGAAAAAAAGCATTTCCTCGTAAGCGCGCTTCTCCGCGAAAATCGTAAGCAAAATCAATTTCTTGTTCTTCCAAAAATTTTTCAACTTTTGTTTTACTCAATATTTGACCTAAAACACCAATAATATCTTCTTTGGTTAAAACCGGCTGTTTTGATAAAAATATAAGTTCCCCAGCCACGCGAATAGCTGGATTTCTTCCAACACCTAAATGCAAATCCGAGCCGCCTTCATGAATGATGGTTAAAATTAATTCTTCAAGTTCTTTTTTGTAATCAGTCATTTTTTATTAATTATTTTTTATTTTTAAAAATTTCTATAACTTTTTCCACAACCTCAGCAGGGGTAGAGTTCACTTTCACAATATATCCTAATGCTCCCAGACTAACGCTTCTGTTTATGTCTGACTGTTGACCTTTGTTAGAAAGTATTATTTTGACTGAATTTTCAGATAATTTTTCATTATTAATTTTTTCAAGCATTTCAAAACCATTCATTTCCGGCATAATTATATCCACTATAATAATATCCGGATTAACGCCATCTTTTAATTTTTCTATCGCTTGTAAAGCGCTATGAGCCGTGAACACTTCAAAATTATTTTGGCTGAATTTGAAAGCGTACACATCTAACAGGAAGCTGTCATCATCAACCACTAAAATTTTTTTCTTTTTCTCTTCCATCTATTTTTACTATCCATTGATTATATTACAAAAATATTTTTTACAAAAGTTTATTGTGAATAAATTTCCTGGCTTTCATTGCTAAAATTATACACTTCTGTAAAAGGAATAATCCCTTCTACGGCTTTTAACATTGCATCTTCTTTCATAGTAAGCATACCATGTTTGCGAGCCACATTGTAAATTTCAGATTCTACGGGGTTTTTAAGTATCACACTTTGCATTTCCTTATCAATACTAAACATTTCAAAAATCGCAATACGGCCACGAGTGCCGCTAGGACACTCCGGAGAAGGTACGACATCGTACATTTCGTTTTTAATTTGAATTTCCTTTCTAAATTCCGGCGGTAAATCTTTTAATTGATTCTCAATCTGCATTTTTATGCTTGCGTCCATCGGTACGAGTTTTCTAGAAGCTGGATATACCATTTTAGCCAAACGTTGAGCAACAGAAAGTATTAAAGTTGGAGCAATCAAATATGGGTCAACTCCCATATCTATGAGACGAGGAATTGCCCCTATTGAATTATTGGTGTGCAGAGTTGAAAGCACAAGGTGTCCCGTTAAAGCCGCTTGAATTGCCAGTTGAGCTGTTTCTTTATCACGTATTTCTCCAACCATTATAATATCTGGGTCTTGACGAAGAATTGACCTAAGTCCTGTTGCAAAAGTGTACCCAATTTCAGGCATCATCTGAGATTGGTTAATGTCAGGCATATGATATTCAACCGGATCTTCCAGAGAAACAATATTGCTTTTTTCTTTATCAAGTTCATTCATCATTGAATATATGGTCGTAGATTTTCCAGACCCGGTTGGTCCAGTAATGAGAATAAGTCCGAATGGTTTTTTAATCGCTTCTCTAAGCATTTTAAGATTCATTTTTGAAAAACCTAACTGATCAAGCGGCTTAACTCCTTTTTCAGAATCCAAAATACGTATCTCAACCTTTTCACCATAATAAGCAGGCATGGTAGAAACACGAAAATCAATTTTTCGATTGTCAATATTGGCGCTAAAAGAACCGTCTTGAGGTTTTCTTTTTTCGTCCAAACGCAATTTGGAAAGAATTTTTATGCGAGCTACCACCCCGTTATAAACATTAGGCGGTAAAACAATTGAAGTATAAAGCGACCCATCCACGCGATATCTAACTTTCACCTTCTCTCCTGTATTTTCTATATGTATATCAGAAGCATTCCCTTCTATTGCGTTGCGTAAAATAACAGCAACAATTTTTATAACCGGGGCATCTTCAATAATTTTTTTTTCTTCGTCAGGTTTTGTATTTTTTAAATCCTTATTTAAGAGTGCAGTTTGCTTAAGGCTTTCTGCATCTTCATTTTTATCTAATTCAACCAGCGCCTCTTCAACCTGAGAAGTTATGCCCTTATAATTATCCATTATTTTTTTATAATCGCTTTTTGCAATAAGAAATATTTTAAAAGGAATATTAATTTTTGATGAAATAAACTGCAATGCGTCCATGGCTTCCATATTTCCAGGATCTATTACCCCAACTTCCAGCACTCCCTCCGTAAAACCAATAGGCGCAAAATGATAATGAGTTGCTGAATCTTCTGAAACATATTTCAATGCATCAAAAGATACATTTTTTGTGTCTAATTTTTTTATCGGCATAGAATAATACGCCCCTTTTACATCAAGAATTTGATCTTCTGGAATATCCATCTCTGCAAGAGTATCATCAATATCGCCATTGTATTTTTCTCTTGCGCGATTTCTTATTTTGTCTATTTGGCTTTCTTTGATTAAGCCCTTTTTAGCTAACTCTTCTAAAAAACTCATATTAAATTAATTCGTTTCCGGTGTTATCAATACGCTGGTATTTTTTGTCGTATCTGTTTGTATAGATAAATCGGAACTTGTTGGCGTTACTGCATCAAATCCAATCGGAGCAAAAGGATTTTTTCTTCCTTCCGTGCCATCATGGTTAAGCGTAATGCTTGAATCACGCAAACTAGTAAAAGCAATATCGGAAAAGATAGCGTCATTCAATTTTATATTTTTAATACTCAAGAGCACCGAAAGAAATTCAGTGTCAACTGGAATATTTTGGGAAGAAATATCGGTATTTGGCGATAAATTCACTTCGGATGAAGAAGTCAAATTTGCTTGGTCCGAATTTTTTTTAAATAAAAATACGTAGACCAAAACCAAAAATGTCACGATTATTGCAAAAATTATTACAGTTTTTATTTTTGAAGCCATTTTAATTTTTTAACCAATAAGTTTTAATCTTAATATTATATTTATATGATTCAGAAAAGGTTGGGTTTAGGCCGGGAGCGACATTGGATGAAAAATCAACGGATACCATATCCACAATTCTAAGATTATTTTCCAGGTCTTTTATAAAAGAAATAAAATTAAAATATGTTCCTTGAATGGAAAATTCCAGTTCCCAAGTTCCATAATTTTTTTGCCCAACAGCCGTAGAAACACCTCCGGGAATGACATTTTTTGCCTTATTTCCACTGACAGTATCATATCTTACATCTTTTAAAACCATTCCATATGGCAAGGCCAGTTTTTCTATTTCCAGAATCAAACGAATATTATCAACGCTATCCGGTAAAAGCTTGCTTAGTTTTTCTAAATTAACGGGGTCAATTGAATTATATTTTTTAGTCAACTTGTCTCGTTCATTTTCAAGCGACTTGGAATTATTAAGAGCTTCATTATAAGATACTATTTGCGTTCTGGTATTGATTATCTCTTTATACATCGGATTGATGAACGTAAAAAATCCAGTGATAATAATTCCTATTAAGATGATTGGTAAAATGTTTTTAAACATAATTAATTTTATATTCCGGCGCCATTTTGACCGACATTGGCAGAATTACTGCTCGTAGTTTCAAGCATCTGCTTATAATCCACAAAAGTCGGGTCAACGGAAAAAGTTAAATCAAAAAGCACATTTCCCTTATTATCAAGGGTAAGATTAGAAAATATTGGGTCAATAAGATTTTTATTTTTTGAAAAAAGATCTGCTTGCAGGGCAACAGAGCGATATCCTATAGTTTGACCGCTCATTTTTACTTCTACATTATTTTCATTATTTAGGGCATAAGAAAATTTTGTATAGCGAACATTTTTCATTGTCAAAGACTCTAAAATTTGAAAAATCGGCGAGATGGCTATATGATTTGACAATACTTCTGCGGCTGCGTTCAAACGTTCGTCTGAATTTTTCAGTCTGTTTATTGTTGCCGGTTCAAAGCGATTTTTTGCTAAACTTAAATCATTTTCCATTTTTATTTTTGATTTTTCTAAAACTCCTTTATAAAAATATAAACCGCCTGAACCTAAAGAAACGGCAAAGAAAATAAAAAGAGAAATAATCGTAAACAACCCGACAGAACTTGAAGAAGCTGTTTTTTCTTCAACTATGGGCCTTTTGGGTATAAAAGATGTTTGAAAGTTCTGATCCATGACTAGTTTTAAAGGAGTGAAACGACTATTAAAATTGTCACCCCGCATATAACTCTACATTGTTCATATTATTATAATAATTTCTTTTATTGATTTCAACAAACAAATATTTTTAAAGTTAAAATATAAAGTTATGTGCGGAATAAGGAAAATCATATTCGCTTTGCTCATTGATTTTCACTTATTATATCACTTATTGCAATTTTCTTAAAGCAAGACCGACTCCAATGGCAAATTCCGGACCTATCGCTTCAAGAACTTTCTCTAAAAACTCCGGCGCGCCAACTTTTGAGAAAGGATTTCCAATTTCTACTTCCGCTTTAAAATTACTTAAGGCGATTTCTTTCAGTCCTTTCAGTATAGAACCGCCGCCGGTTATAATTACTTTGCTGATAGTCTGGTTATGTTTTCTCTCGTATCCTAATAATACATTATTTGTTTCAGAAAAGATATAATCCATATGAACTTTTATAATATCAGCCAAGCTTTTTTCTTGAGGATCTCCAAAAAGGCCAAATTCTTTCTTTTTTTCTTCCGCTTTATTAAATGGAATACTCAAAGATTGTGAAATAGATTCAGTTATATCAGCTCCTCCGCGAGGAATTGTGTGAAAACTTTTTACCGCGCCAAATTCAATTAATGATAATTTAGTGCGTGATGCGCCAAAATCCATCAGGAGCACCAGTGACAACTCATGCCCAAGATTCGCCCTGATAGAAGAAAAAATTTCAATTTCAAAAAATCCAACATCTAAATTAGATTCATTGACAATAGACTTATACTTTGCCAATGCGTCATTTTGAATAGCCACGACTAGCACTTCTTTTTTTTGTGGCGGCAAAACCGGAACGTCAGGGTTGTTTGATTCTTCAAAAGAAGTCTCCTTTTTAGGCATTAAAAACCAATCAAGAGAAACCTCGGTGATTGGCACTGGAATATATTTACGAGCTTCAGTCGGAATAATTGAAGCTATCTCTCCTTCTTTTACATTAGAAGGAAGTTCAACTGAAAAAATCAAACTTGATTGAATAGGCAAAGAAACAGCCGCTGCTTTTGTAACAACTCCGGACTGTTTTAATACTTCTTTGACGGCTAGAACTATTTTGTCAATTGAAAGATTTGTAACTTTTCCCATATCTAGGTCAGCATAAGGTCCAAGCGAAATCATTCCATAAGTTTGAAGCAACACTTTGCCTTTCTTCTTTTTTATTTCAACAACTTTTATAGAAGAAGAGCCAATATCTATGCCAACAGCGCTGTCGCTTGAAGCGCTTTTAAACATTTTTATATTTGAAAATATGTTTTTAAACGGATTATCCATTCTTTTTATGATAAAATACATCTCAAGTATAACATATGAGCTTTTTAAACACTATATTAAACTTGATTTTCCCCGCGAATTGCATTGGTTGCGGTAAAAATAATGAAGATTTATGCATCAAATGCATGTCCTCGTTTCCGGAAGCCGAACGTGAAAGTTTAGAATGGGTATTTCCAATGTATGACTATCGTCATCCATCGGTTAAAAAGGCTATTGGGTTTCTTAAATATAAAGGCAAAAAAGGATTTGCAAAAATTTTCGCAGAAATTATGTATGGAAGAATAATAGAAGAACTTTCTGATTTAACGGTTTTTAATAATTTTCAAAAGCCAATCTTAGTGCCAATTCCCCTGTCAAAAAAACGCATCCGTGAAAGGGGTTTTAATCAAGCCACGCTAATTTGCGCTGAATTAATGAAATTAGATAAAAATAAACCTGCCCGACTTGGTCATTCAAGCGGGAATTTCACGTTAGAAAAAAATATTTTAATAAAAGTAAAAAATGGAGAACATCAAGCTCGCATTGAAAATCGACAAAAAAGACTAAAAAATATTATCGGCTCTTTTTCCGTAAAAAATCCCGAAGGTGTTAAGAATAGGAATATAATTCTAATTGACGATGTCACAACCACTGGCGCCACATTAAATGAAGCAAAAAAAACTTTGCGAAAGGCTGGCGCAAAAAAAATAATCGCTTTCACTATAGCTCATTAAAAAATTTTGTTATAATAAGCGCATGAAATCCCGTACGAAATCGCGGACGCATCCCGTACAAAGTTATGCAACATTAGTAAATTAACTTA
>JBBTUS010000015.1:0-27099 GCA_038063635.1 Patescibacteria group bacterium
TCCGCATTGAAGCCCCACGCACTGCCCGAATACTTGGAGGGCAGAACCCCGAAAAGAAAAAAATCCTTTCCATTTTTAAAAAATCCCCCGCGCGCGAAAATCAAAAGAGTAAGAGACATTTTTTCTTTTTGGGGTTGCCAAGCGGAGCGAGGCAGCGGCGGGGCTTTCGTGGAGCGTAGAATTTAGTTTCGCTTCACCACGCGCTCCGCGCGTGCGATTAGTCGGGGTTCTGCTGGAAATAAGTCCGAACTTTTTGGTATAATGACCACCAAAAGAAAAACGCCATTAGGCGTTTTTCTTTTGGTGGACCCTAAGCAAAGTATCTGCATACTTTGCGTCAGGACGAGAACGACGGAATATAATTTTTACAGCAGTAAAAATTTATGAGTCGGTGCCTAGCCTAAAATTTTCTGACGAGAAAATTTTAAGGCGAAGGAGAGATTCCTGTAGTAAACAGGACTTGAAAAGCTTTTTATTATTTACGAAGAGCTTTGCTCCGAGTAAATTAAAAAGGTGTACTGAACCTGTAAGGTTCGAGATTCCTGTTGGGACTCGAAAAATTATACTTAGTAACTTGTGATACACATTATTTAAAAATAATAAGCGCTCATTTCTCTTTTATGAAAATAATTTTTGAATTTTCTCCCAAGGAATAGCAACAATAAGCGTCCCGATAAATACAAGAATAATTCCCAGTCCTGCCTGTAGGGTTATTCCCTCAGTCAAAACTACGGTTGCTAAAATTGCTGTAAATACAATAGATAATTTGTCTATAACCGTCACTGCCACAGTAGGACCAACCGATAAAGCATGATAAAAGAAAATCCATGATAACGCGCCGCCCAGACCTGATAAGACAACAAAAATCCATTGTTTTGTTGAAAGTGACGATATTGCCGTAAAAGATAGTTTGCCAAATGACAATGCGGCAATAGAAACTATAACTGCCATCGTAATACCACGAATAGCAGTGAGAAGATTTGGGTCAACTCCCCTTAAACCTATTTTAGCAAAAATTGTGCCAACACTGGCCATAATCGCGCCGAGGAATGCGTATAATACGTACATAGAAAAAGTATAACACCTAATAGTAGATTTTGGCAAAATAATTTTTGAACTATTGACTATTTATTTAATTTAAGTTAAACTATATTAAATTTTTGTTCAACCTCTTTAAAACAATTGCCTTATGATTAACGACATGGATGGTGTTTACACACGAACACAGGCTTACAACTTTTTGAAAAACCTGCTGGGTGTATCAAAAAAAGTTCTTCTTAACAAAAACTTCTTTTGTTTGTTTTTTAAAGAATCTGACGGTATGTTCCTTATCAAAACATCCGAAGACATTATAAAAAGCATATTCACAAAAGAAGGAATTGCTGAATTGAATAACCTGTATTACCGCAAAAAACAGGAAAAAAATCCTGCCGAAGCGGCAAAAATTTCACAAAAAGTAATGCAGATTGTAAAAAAATCACTGGCAGCCTAAAACTGTTTTTCATTTCATTCAAAAAGCTAAAGCCACCGGTAATTCGGTGGCTTTTTTTAACGCAAAAAAACACCTGACGGTGTTTTTTTGGGCACTTATGTTGTTTACGATAAATGTAAGTATTACCTCACACTCACAAACAGAGTGTATCATATTTGAAATAAAAAAGCAAGTGTGAAAGAAAAATCCTCTCTTGCGAGAGGATTTTTCATATTTTTGCCTTGTATCTATAAGCCGAATTCTGTGCTCCGACCAAAGTCGGAGGATAGTAATTTATCTAGCCCTTCGATTACTCTCAGGGTCAAGCGATTCTTCCCGCACATAACTCTATATACATTATAATATCAACATAAAAGATCTATTAAAATTTGCTCTCTTATGAAACATATCTTTATATGTAAAGTTATGTGCGGGACGCGATCTTGCACAGAGGTAAGGATTTTGCCGTTTCACTCCTTAAGTTGCCTTAAGGACTCACCCCTTGATTTCTCTCGGGGTGGTTTTGTTCTTTCGAACAAAACCGTCTCTGCTCGCACCTCGTAGGTTGCCCTAGACGGGTATTACCCGCTACCATTCCCATCTCGCCGAAGCGAGAATCGCTGTGTTCGGACTTTCCTCCACGTGAGATAGCGCTTGCGCGACATTTCATGTGGTAACTATCCAATACAAGGCAAATTTAATTATAAAACAAAATATTAAAAAAGTAAATAAAAAAAGTGAGAAATATTGTTTCTCACTTTTTTATATAATTAATTTTCAGGAAATTTTTTTATTTGTTCTTCTTTGATATTTTCTCCTAAAACATCATCTAGCGAACAAACTCCGGACACGCAGGCATACTCTTTTGCGCCAATTGTATTATCTTCTTGTTCATAATACATTATTTTAGAAAAATCAATATGTTTTATTTCTTTCATTCTTCTTTCATATTCTTCTTTGGTAATCTCTTCATATGGAGCAAGTTGATAGACATGCTCAGACCTTGGCAAGAAAGATAATCCTCCGACAATATCCCAATTTTCGTAAACGAAATTTGCAACTTTTATCCATTCATCTGAACCTACATATATCGTTACCGATGGATTATGTTCAATATAATTAATTTTTAATTTTTTCCACTCTTCTAAAAGGTCAATAGCCGATACTTCACTGCGGGTTATTGCTCCTTCTGGCGCTTTGATTGGAAATTCCAAAACTGCTACGGTTGAATTGGCGGTAGAATATCCAACTTCGGCTTTTGATGGCACGCCTTGGTCCTTCATCAATTCAAATAACGGATCGTTGGTGGCGATACGCACTCGTCTGATAAAATATTTTGCATACCATGGATGCATGCCTGAACCAACATAAAGAAGTTGTCCTGAATTTCCATGCGGCTTAACTGTTGTTATGCAAGTTGATTGATTAATACCAAACTTTTTTGCATATTCCTTATTTACTTTAATTGCTTCTTCTCTTAGTTCATTTAAAACTTTTTCTGTTCTAATTGTTTTATTGTCATAGTAACCTGTAATAGAAACTCCAAGCAACGCTTCAGCCTCGCAATTTTCTTTCCATTCTTTTGATAAATAACCAAAATTAGTCAGTGAAGCCTGATATGTGCCTATAATTGTAGCCAGTCTGACTTTTTTCTTTAAATCTTCCACCGTGTCTTTTGGACGCACTACAATAGATGTCAGATTACAAAACTGCTTTGACCTTAAGGTTATTTCTCCGCAAGGATTTGACCCTGGAAGGTCCACTATGACATTTTGGTCATCAATAATGCCAGCTTTTTTCCAGTTATCAATTCTACGCTTTGGAAGCTGGGTCATCAGGCCGCCGCGATTAA
Source organism: Patescibacteria group bacterium (assembly GCA_038063635.1). Lineage (GTDB taxonomy): Bacteria > Patescibacteriota > Minisyncoccia > Phycocordibacterales > UBA9973 > UBA9973. The sequence goes on from JBBTUS010000015.1 coordinate 3,324, forward strand.
AAATTCCTCGCTCCCCCGTGCCTGATTTTATAAGTTCTATCCATTCATTTAAAAATTCAGAAGCTAAGGGTTTTTGATTATAAACAGCGGAATTATTGGCCATTGAACGTTGACCATTATCAATCCAAAATTGTCCTTGTTTTGATTTTCGCATTGATTCATCATCAATATCAGATAAAGAAATAAGCGCGCTTCTGCGCACTCCACCGGCAACAACAATAAGGCCGATCTGGCAAATAATATCGTGCAAGTCTATGTTCGTTAAACGTTTTGCTTGTCTGGCTAAAATTTTTACTTTTGCAAAATTAATTACATCTATAAGAGGTTGCGGTCCTGAAGCGCGACCTCCGGCAGTTTTTAAACGAGCGCCGGATGGTCTGATTTTACTGTAATCAAAATCAATATCATAACCATCAGTCCAAGTCTTGCAAGCGAGAACAAAAGCGTCTGCCCAGCCTTCTTTGCTGTCTTCAACAATATAAGTTGCAAGTTTTTTTCCAGTCTGTCTTCTTATTTGTGGAAATTTTTGCACAGTTTCAGATTCAACAGAAAAACCCAAACCTGCTCCGCACATAAGTATATACATAATTTCTCCTAAATCTTGCCAACTTGATGGCGCAATATAAGAACAGTTGTAAGACCAAACATTTGTTTTTCGGCAGGCATCGCCCGCGGACCAAAGCAGTCTCATTGATGGACAAACTTCTTGTTTCAAAATTCCTTCACGAATATCATCATAATCTTTTTCAGAAAATTTCTTACCAAGATTTTCTCTCATGTACAGCATAAAGCGATTAATTGTTTCAATCCATGTTTCTCTTCGTCCCAACTCGTCTTGCCATTTTGAGTATGTCCTATAAAAAATAAATTCTTCGTAGGAACTTACAAAGTAAGAACTTGAATCTTCAAAAACTTTTTTATTCTCAACCGGAACAATGCCAACTTCTCGTCTTAATTCTGCTCTTTTAGACCTATAAAGAATGTAAGATTTCGCCGTCAAATGAAATCCGAGGTCCATAAGTTCTCTTTCTACGAGGTCTTGCAGTAATTCTACGCTTGGAATAAATTTTTTTTCTATATTTGCATCTTTTTCTTTTAATAATTTATAAAAAACTTTATTGGCAACCTTTAAAGCGTCGTTTTCATCTCCCTCAGCAGTGGTAATAAATGCCTTATGCACGGCATTGACAATTTTATTGATATCAAAAACAATAATTTCTCCTTCACGGCTCCTAATCTTTTTGATTTTTGATAATTCTTTTTTGCTTAAATTTTCCTCTTTCTTCATACATCTATAATACTATTTTTTAAAAAAATATGCGAGCAAAAAACAGCAAAAATCACTGAAGAAAACAGTTTAGAAAAAATGTAAAATCGCTTATTGAAAAATCCTTACTGTTTAACGATTTTTAGATTAAAAAAATGACCCTATTGTTTTCTTGAAGATTATTCTTTCCCGAAAAATCAGCTTAAGCTTCCAAAATACAGAGAGTCTCCTTGTTGGGGCCAAAAATCTGCGGATAAGTGTCGGAGCTCGCATTTTTTGCGATATAAATTACTTTAAATTCTTTTAAGATTATTTTTGATCTCCATTCCAGCCGAAAAGTTTTGCGATAGATTCTGAGCTTTCTCTTTTACGGACAATTTGAATCATTCCATCTTGCGCCAGTATTTTCATTGGCGCTGAAAGAAGACAATGATGCGAAGAGAGTCCGTCTTGATAGGCGCCAGTATCCAGTATTGCGACAAACTGATTTTCATTTTCAGAAAGTTTCGGCAAGAGAAGATAATTGCCTCCAGCGGTATATTTATCATCTGAATCACAACTGCTTCCGGCGAGCCAAACTCTTTTTAAAGCGCAGTCCATATTGTTCGCCGGTATAACATGCCACTTTTGATGGATAGCCCAAGTATCTTTTAAATCATTAATAAAACTGCCATCAACAATGTACCAAGCTTTAGCATTCGCTTTGTCAATATATTTTTTAGAAATTACTTTATAGATTGTCACTTCGGCCGGAGCCACAATGTATTGTCCCCACTCTATTGCTAAGTTTGGATGTTTAATTCCCGCTTTGTCCGATAAGTTTTTTAAAATTTTTATAATTTTGCTTGAAACAGATTTCGCCGTATAAAATTTTTTCTTTTCATAAGGAACTCCAAAACCTCCGCCAATATCTATTGTATCTAAATTCGGATGTGTTTTTTGCAATTGTTCGTAAATAGTAAATGCATGTTTTACCCCTTCTAAAATACTCTTTTGCGTTTTTATTTGAGAACCTAAATGATAATGCATTATTTTTAGATTCTTTATTTTAGATAAATCTAAAATTTCTTTTTCGGGCAAGCCAAAACGGTCAAATTTTTTATCCCAATGCGTATCAGCTTTTATATTAAGGTCAACTCGCACACCTACATCACCTTTATATTTTATAATTCTTTCCATCTCTTCAGAACTTTCTATTATAGGAATAATATTCATGTCTTTTTCGCGTAATTCTTCGATTAAATCAAGATATTGGTTAGTTTTTGGACCATTGCAAAATACGCGAATTTTAGCATTAAATTTATCGCTTTCCCAAACTTTTTTCACGATTGAAAGTTCGTTGGAAGATGTAACTTCCAGATTTGCACCCTCAGAAAGAAGCGGGAGAATAAATTCTTTATTTTGATTCACTTTCATTGGATAATGATAGAAAAATTTTCCTTTATACCCATAAATCTTCATATAAGCTTGAAAATAACCCATCAAGTCTTTTAATCGGTCTTCTATAATAAAAGGAAAAATCACCTGCAGGGGTGTTCCATATTTATTTGCCAGACTATTCAAGTTATAAACATGATGACCTTCTGTGACTATTAAGTTGCCGTCTTTGTTTATATTGAAAAACTGGGTATTGAATTCATCTATTCCGAGTTTCCAAAATTTTCTCCAATTCTTTCCTTTTTTTCTCTGTTTTTTTATTTTTTTCTTGGCCATTTAATTAGAATATTTAGTATATCAACTTGACAAAAAAAGTAAAGCTAGCGCTTGTATACCCCACACCATGTGTAAGAAAATTCTCCTACACCTGGTGTGGGGATAAATAATTTTTCAAAAACTCTTTTTTAAACTCAAAAAAGTTGTTATCTATAATTGTTTGCCTAATTTTTTTAACTAAATTCACAATAAAATATAAATTGTGAATTGAAGCCAGAGTGCCGGCCAGCATTTCTTTTCCATGAAAAAGATGAGCAACATATGCTTTACTATATCCTTGGCTCCTCAAGGTCAGACCTTGGGCTCCTTTAAGGTCTGACCTTTTCCCGCCACAAGTATAACACTCACAGTCTTCTTCAATCGGCAAGAAATCATTTCTGAATTTTGTATTTGTTATAATTATCTTGCCAAACTTAGTGTAAACCGTTCCATTTCTTCCAAGTCGGGTAGGCAAAACACAATCAAAAAGATCTACGCCGTTTTCTATTCCCATAAAAAGATCTTCCGGTTCTCCTATGCCAAGCAAATGACGAGGTTTATTTTCCGGCAAAATTTCGTTGACCCATCTTACCGCGGAAGACATATCTTCTTTGGCAAAAGAACCGCCAATTCCAAAACCATCAAAGTATTTTCCATCTATATTTGTTTCAGAAATAATTTTCGCAGATTTTTTTCGCAAATTTTCATCACGTCCGCCTTGTATGATGCCAAAAAGAGCCGACGAAGATTCTCTTTTAGAGGGTGTCTCGCAGGCTGACGAGCCGAGAGGCAGCGCTCCGCTAGCAAGCGGAGACAGCAACCCTATAAAAGAGGAAGCTTTGTCGGCGTTTAAGTTAATATGTTCCCTTAAACTTCTCTCTGCCCAACGGTGTGTGCGTTCAAGAGCTTCCTCTTGATATTTTAAATCTTCCACCGGACTAGTGCATTCGTCAAAAGCAAAAATAATGTCTGCGCCTAAGTTGTGCTGTATCTGAATTGACTTCTCCGGAGTTATGTAATGAATTGACCCATCTAAATGAGATTTAAACGAAACTCCATCTGCCCCGATTTTTGCTAATCTTGGCGCATCATTATCATCAAAACGCTCTGGAATTAATAATGATGGGTCGGTTATTTTTGTAATCTTTGAGATATCTTTTCCATATGCAACACCTAAAGAAAAAACTTGAAAGCCGCCGGAATCAGTCATTGTCGGACCCGACCAATTCATAAACTTGCCAATACCTCCGGCCTCGCGCACTATTGCGTCCCCTGGTTGCAAATATAAATGATAAGTGTTTCCAAGCACTGCTTGCGCGCCAGTATCTTTTACCTGTTCAGGATTTAAAGATTTCACCGTTGCCTTTGTTCCCACCGCCACAAAAGCCGGAGTTTCTATTTCTCCGTGTAAGGTTGTAATCACCCCTGCTCTGCCTAAACTTTTTTTTAGTTTTTTTTCAATTTTAAATTCCATTATTTCTCCACTTCCACAAATTTTAGTTCTTGTATATTCACCGGACTTACGAGCAATGCTTTGACAAAAGCATCACGAGGGTCAGAAATTATTTTTATAACAGTACCTAAAATACGCGGAGTTATCCCCGGCAACACAACTTCAGTTCCATTATCTAAATTAAAATCTTTCGGTAAAATCATTTCAAAATTTCCTCCGCCTCGCCCAATTACCTGCATAAAGATATCACGACCCGTAATTATAACTTCTGTTTTTTCTCCCGGACTTGAATATAGAACAACTTTTGAAGAATTGGCATATGTTTCAGAAATTTTTCCAATCGGCATATTGCCTAAAGCAAAAACTTTTTGATTTATCGCAGCGCCTTGATTTATTCCAACATCTATAATCAGAGTGTCATAAACAGACCTATTGGGTTTAGATAAAATAGCTGCAAGCAACATATTTTGATTTTGTTTTTTACGTCCTAAAACTTCTTTTAATTTGTCATTTTCATCTAAAATAGAAGCATAGTTTGCTCTATCAGCCTGACTTGCCAATATTTGAGATTTAAGACTTTCATTTTCCAAAAGAATAGATTTTTTGTTTTTTAAAAATTGTCCGATATTTGAAAATTTTTGACCAAGATTATTTCCTAAAATTAAAACTGGACGAAAGATAGCGTGGCTGATATAAGACAAACCATTAAAAATACTCACCCTAAAATAAAACAACAAAATAAAAACAATAATGCCAAGTATTATATATGAGAGTTTTTTTCTTTTTATTTTTTTATCTAGGAGGTAACTCATCTTGATTTCGAATTAAAACTTCCTTAAAAGATTCAAGGTCGTCTAAAATAATTCCTGTTCCTCTGGCAACAGAAGAAAGCGGGTCATCTACTACGTAGATTGGAATTTTAAGGACACTTTGTAAAAGCTTATCTATCCCTAAAAGCAAAGCTCCTCCGCCAGAGAGAGTAATTCCATTGTGCATTATGTCGGACAAAATTTCAGGTGGCGTTGTCTCCAGCACATCTTTCACGCCTTCAATGAGTTCCTTTATTGATAATAAAAATGCCTCGCGAATATCAGAATCTGTTACTACTACTTCTCGCGGAAGACCGGTTAATATATCACGTCCGCGAACTTTTATTTCCATATATTCTCCTGAAACAACCGAACCAATGGCAATTTTCACCAATTCAGCAGTTCTTTCGCCAATTAGTATTTTAAATTCATCACGCATGTATGTGACAATGTCATTATTAAATCTATCGCCCGCCACTTTTAAATTTTTTGATTTTACTATTCCTCCCAAAGAAATTACGGCAATATCTGTCGTTCCGCCGCCAATATCCACAATCATAGAACCGACCGGGTCTTTTATTGGAAGCCTAATGCCGATAGCGGCTGCCATTGGCTCTTCAATTAGATAAACTTCCCGCGCGCCAGCTGAACGAGCAGCGTCATAAACGGCTCGTGTTTCCACATTTGTCGTGCCAGAAGGCACCCCGACTAAAACTCTCGGTCGCATTAATTTTTTTGACATTTTGTCCGCTTTATTTATCAAGTATGAAAGCATTTCTTCAGTAACTTCAAAATCAGAAATCACTCCGTCTATCAGCGGACGAATTGCTTTAATATGTCCCGGAGTTCGGCCAAGCATTTCTTTTGCTTTTGCGCCGACGGCAATAATTTGATTTGTTTTAATATTAACCGCAACAACCGATGGTTCGTTAATTACAATACCGTGGCCTTTTAAATACACCAAGGTATTGGAGGTGCCTAAATCTATGCCAATGTCATTTGAGAATAATTTGTAAAATTTATCAAGCATAAAATAATTAGGTTCTAGTTGCTAGATTCTAGGTTTTAGTAAATCCAATAGTTCATCAAGGGAAACTATTTTTCCTTTTTCTTCAGCGCGTTTTTTTAATTCAATTCCGCTTTCTTTTGATTCTGGCAAATCTTTCAAACTTCTGGCTGAAATTACCGCCCTCCATGGAATACCAAGCAAATCAGCATCGGCAAATTTTTCTCCTGCAGATATTCCCAGACGATCATCAAATAAAATTTCAACTCCATTTTTTAATAATTTTTCGTAAATCTTTTCCGCTTCTTTCGCGACAATCTCATTGTCTCCAAGCAATAATAGATGCGCTTGAAACGGCGCAATAAATTCTGGCCAGATTATGCCTTTGTCGTCCGATAAAACTTCCACTATTGTACCCATTAAACGACCTAATCCAATACCATAACTGCCCATTATTACTAATTTTTCTTCACCATTTTCATTTCTGTATTTTAAATCAAAAGGTTCTGAAAATCTCGTTCCAAGTGAAAATATATTTCCTACCTCAATAGCTTTATGCTCAACTAAATTTTCTCTTTTTATACCAAGAGAATTTAATATTTCGTCATTTAAAACTTCTTTATTGACTGCAACACCTGAATTTTCGTCTAAATAAATGGTATCTTCCCCAACTGAAGTTATTGTTTGAAATTCATGAGAAAATTTTGAAAAACTTCCACCTGAAGCAAAAGTCAAGTAAGTTAGGTGACCAATCCCAGCTTTTTTAAAAATGTTTTGATAAGCTATTTTTATCTTTTCATAAAAAGCATTATGTTCTGTCTCATCTTTTGAAAAAGAGTAAAGCGCTTTCCAATAAAATTCTCTTCCTCTCATGATTCCGGATTTGCTTCTTGTTTCGTTCCTAAAAATATCTTTAAAATCATATGGGTAAACTGGTAAATCTTTATAAGAACTTATGTACTGCTTTAAAATATTTGAGTATGCTTCTTCGTTACTAAATGACAAACCAATTTCTCCGCCATTCTTTAATTTTGTCTTAAACCAATTATCCACGACTTTATCATCCCAACGATTTGATTTCTCCCATATTTCTTTGTTTTGAAGCGCGGTGGTTTTCATTTCTATTCCACCAATAGCGTTCATCTCTTCGCGAATAATATTTTCAATTTTATTAAGCACCCTTAACCCCAAAGGCAAATACGAATAAACACCAGCCATCTCTTTATGAATAAAACCTCCGCGTATTAAAAATTCAGCATTTTTTGACACTTCGTCCGCAGGACTTTCTTTTTGGGTTTTAGTAAAAAGTTTTGATTGTCTCATCCCGTACGAAATTCTATCATTATTGTTTCTGAAAGAATTTTTAACCCTAATAAGTGAACCCCGTTATTTCGTTCGGGACTCATAACACCATATTAGCTGAAAATACTCGCCACGTCAAAGTAATAAAAGAATAATAAAAACATTTGCAAAAATCAAAACTTTCTGCTAGAATGACCCGTACCTGTCCCGTACTAAATTTTTGATTACGGGGTATACACGATAAACATTATTATTTAAAATTTTAGTACTGGGATGCAAAAAGTAGAAACAGGAGAAATTTTAATAGAAAAAATGTTTGAAGCTGGAGCGCATTATGGTTATTCAAAAACTAGAAGGCATCCTTCAGTTTCTTCTTTTATCTATGCAACAAAAAATAAAACAGACATAATTAACCTTGAGAAAACAAAAGAGATGTTTGAAAATGCATCCTTATTTGTGAAAAGCTTGGGCGCTCGAAATAAAATTGTTCTTTTTGTCGGCACAAAACCAGAAGCTAAAGAAACGGTCAAAGATATAGCTTTGTCTTTAAATATGCCTTATGTAAATGAACGCTGGATTGGAGGCACTCTCAGTAATTTTCCGGAAATTAAAAAAAGGATAAATGAACTTGAAAATTATAGAAAAGAAGATAAAGAGGGTGGCCTTGAAAAATACACGAAGAAAGAACGAGTAGTTATGGCAAAAAAAATGGAAAGACTATCAAGATATTATTCAGGCCTAGTTGGCGTAAAAAAGATACCAGACGCCCTTTTTATTGTAGATGCAAAGACTGAACACATTGCAGCGACTGAAGCTAAAAAATCAGCTGTCCCTGTTGTTGCCCTTATAAATTCGGACTCAAATATAAAAGGCATTGACTACCCTATCGTCGGAAACGACTCCGGAATACCGTCAATTAAATTATTTACCACATCAATAGGTAATGCTTATAGGGCCGGAGTAATGTCTATACCCACAAAAGAAGCATAAAAAAATGTCAACACATGTAACAACTGAGTTAATAAAGGAACTTAGGGACTCAACGAGTATTTCTGTGATGCAATGCAAAAATGCGCTGATTGAGGCTGATGGCGATATAAAAAAAGCGATAGCTATATTAAAAAAAACAAGCTCTGATATCGCTCTAAAAAAGGCAGACCGTAATGCAAAAGATGGCGCGGTAATTATAAAATCAACTAATAATAAAATAGTGATGATTTCACTGCGCTGTGAGACTGATTTCGTTTCTAAAAATGAAGACTTCGCGTCGCTACTTTCTAAATTATCCTCCATTGCTTTAACTGACGGAATTGACCAAATGAAAAAAGTTGCAAAAGAGATGATTGACCCTGTAATACAAAAAACAGGAGAAAATATTCAATTAGATGAAGCATTTCAAATAGAAGGAAATATTTTGGGAAGCTATGTGCATAATAATAAATCTGCGGTTGTTGTAAGTTTAGACGGTGGAAACAACGAACTTGCAAAAGATATAGCAATGCATATCACTGCCATGAAGCCGGAATATCTTTCATCGGAAGATATCACAGAGGATATAAAGAAAACTATGTTTGAGATATTTCAAAAAGAAATTGAAGGCATAAATAAGCCGGCAGAAATTAAGAAAAAGATGCTAGACGGTAAAATCGGGACATATTTCAAGGAAAAAACTTTACTGGACCAGCCTTTCATAAAAAATTCAGAGGAAACAATTGGCCAGCTTTTGGAAAAATCAAATGCAAAAATAAAGGAAATCAAGCGTTATTCAATATAATTTATTTAATATGTACTTTTTTTTAATTTTATTTTTTATATCACTTAGCGGAATAGTTTTGATGATTGGAAAGAAATTAATCTTTGCGGACATTAAAAAAGGCGAAGACGCTGAAAAATTCATATTAGAAACTTTTAATTTGGATGAAATAAAACATATAGCTATCAGCAATGTCAAAAAATATGGATTTATAGCGTTGGTTATTATTCTTCGTTTTTCCATTAAATCTTCGCATTTCTTAAAAAGCGGATACGGAGAAATAAAAAATAAAATGAGGAGTGTAATAAAAAATTATCTGACGCATAAAGAAAAAGAGCCTAAAGAAAAAGAAGCTTCAAATTTTCTAAAAATGGTTTTGGATTATAAAAATAAAATTAGAAAAATTAAGCATAAGATAAAAGAAGAAGAAGGCATAGAATAAATAATATTGCCGGCATAGCTCAGTTGGTAGAGCGCCACTTTTGTAAAGTGGATGTCGAGGGTTCGAATCCTTCTGCCGGCTCAGTTTATAATAATTTTTATTTAATTGGAGGTTTTACTTTCTTTGACTGTTGGTTTTATGGCTTGCAATTTAAATGATTGTTTTACTTTAGATTCTAAATTTTCTACCGAATGAAAACCGGTAAGAACATTGTCGTCTATGACCAGCGCTGGAAGTTTCGTATCTTCTATTTTATAAATATTTATCATTGCTTTTACAGCCGAAAGGTCAATACTATAATCAAAAGAATAAACCCGAAGTTCCGGATACTTTTCACGAAGAGTTGACAGAACTAAACTTTCTTTTTTGCATTCACTGCAATTTTCAGCTGTAGTGTAAAAATAAAGAATAAATGCGGCCTTTGTTCCACAACGCAAAGATATCTTCTTCATTAAGAGATAATCTTTAATTTCAAGCAAAGAATAATATTTTTTTAAATAGGACACTTCTTCCCCTGAACCAATATTTTTTTCTCCCCACTCAAGTTTGCGTCCTAAATCTTCCAGTTCTCCGGATAAAACAGAATTGGAAACATTTTTACAAGATAATTCAGAAAGCAATGAAAATTGAGTTTCAGACGAAAGTATGTCTATTGAAATTTTGTCTTGAATGGACTTTAATTGATTTATTTTTTTATCGCCAAAATAGTTGCTTAAATATATGGCTGTTAAAAATAAGCCCAAGGTTATAAGAAAAACTATTAAATATCTTTTCCAATCAAATTGTTGTTGCATTTGGTTTTTTTACCATTCTTACTTCCCTTTCAAGAACCCAGCTTGATTCCTTAGATATTAAGACGTTAAAAATCGCCTTGAGAAGCCAAAACGGCGCTATTACGCTATAAATAATCATAAAAAAGAGCATATCAAATGAAAAACGAAATTTTCCTTCTAATATGCTCCTGCCCAATAAAAGAGATGTTATAACTGAAATATATAAAATTATTGAAATAAAAAATATGGTTTCGGTATCAAAGAAAAATAAATCAAAATTAAAACTTTGACTGGTTATGGTATGACTTAATCCAATTGCATTTATTTGTAATATTTTTTTAATAATGAAACCAATTAAGCCATAAGTAACCATTCCAAATAAAAAAATTACCGATAAAACTGAAATAATTCCGGATGGCAAAGTAAAAAAAGCAATAGTTCCAAATTTTTTCTTAAATAAAAGTCTTCTATAATCCATAACATTTCTAATAAAACCATAGTTCCATCTAGCTCTTTGACGATATAATTTTTTAACAGAATTTGGAGCTATTGTATAAACATAAGCATCAGGACAGTGTTCAATGCTGTAATGATGTTCTTGCATGCGAAGAGCTATTTCTTGGTCTTCTGTGTTGTGCGCGTGCTTATAAGGGCCTAAATCATCAAAAACTTTTTTTCTAAAAATAGAAAATGGTCCCGGAGCAACATGTATTCCGCCAAGAAAAGCGAGCATTTTTTTAGTATAAATTGCCATATCATATTCAGCTTTTTGAGCTCCCTGTAAAATATTTTTTGGGTTATAAATTATAACAGACGGAGCAACGGCCATAATATTTTTATCATAAAAATAAGTCATTATTCTTTTTAGGGCCTGAGCGTCAACAAAAGAATCGGCATCAAGACATCCAACAAATGGTGTTTCCGTGTGTTTTAATCCTAAATTAAGAGCAGTATATTTTCCGCCATTTTCTTTGTGAAAAATTTTAATGTTTGGATACCCGCCTGAATGACTAGAATCATCCAGTCGGGCTGGTTTTTCAAATTCTTTTATAATCTGCCAAGTATCGTCTTTGCTTCCATCGTCAACAATAATTAATTTAAGCTTATCTTTTGGATAATCAAGATTAAGAAGAGAATTAATTGTTCCTTTTATTGTTGTAGCTTCGTTGTAGCATGGAACAATTACAGTAACTTCGTGATATTCATCTAATTCAATGGAACCTTTCCTAACAAGAATTTTATTTTTCTTTTCAAAGAAAGCCACTAAAAAAAATACCTGCATATACACAGACAGAAAAGCCAATATATAAAATATTATATTTGAGAATGAAATCATATTTAGATTATAATTATGTCACAAATACAAGTAAAACACAAACTATTTATAGATATACAAGTTTATAAAAAAAACTATTTTTTCATTTCAAGTAAGTGATTAAATTGATGAGTTTTGAGTAGTTGTTGTAGTTTCTGTGGTATGTGTAGTCTCCATAGGAATCATACACTTTCTACATTTACAACCAAATATCATCAAAACAGCTGCTACTCCCACTAATATATACACAAGAGCTTCAACGGTAGGCATAGAACCAAGCAATAAACTGACTAAATTCCAAGCTGATTCCTTTCCTAAAATCATGCCAAGTCCTACTAAGCCCCAATTTATGCCGCCAATTATCACTAAAACTTTGGTAATTAAATACATTGCGCAACTTCCTTTAGAACAAGAACTATTGCAATTATAATTTCCACACATAATTTTTAGATTTTACCTTATCTATTAGAGAAAAAGGTAAAACGAATTAACTGATAATAATGACCTTTAAAATATTAATACTAAAATTATAACATATATAAAAAAAATGCTACAATAAAAGTCATTATCAATAATAATTCAACATAACATAGTATGGAAGATAAAACTAAAAACCAAATAGCTGGGGCGATAATAATAGCGGGACTAATAATCGCCGGAGCAATATTACTAAAAGGACTGCAGAGTCCGGTAGAAAACAATAAATTTTTAGAGATAGAATTAAAGGCTGTTAAGGCTGATGAGCACATAACGGGAAATCCGAATTCTAAGGTAATAATAATTGAATATTCAGATAGTGAATGTCCTTTCTGTAAAATTTTTCATAATACAATGAATCAAATTATAGCCCAAACTTCCGGGAAAATAGCTTGGGTGTATAGACATTATCCGATAGCTCAACTTCATCCAAAAGCATTTCATGAAGCTGTGGCGATGGAATGCGCTTGGGAACAAGGAGGAAATGATTCATTTTGGAAATACACCAATGAACTTTTTGCAAGAACCCCGTCAAACAATAAACTTGAAGTAACTGAACTTCCAAAAATTGCAAAAGATATTGGTCTTAATATTGACACTTTTAACACTTGTCTCTCCACTGAAAAATACTCAGATAAAGTAAAAGCTGATATGTTAGATGGTTATAAAGCGGGAATTCAAGGTACGCCACAAAGTTTTATATTAAAAAATGGCAAAATAGTTGATATTATTCAAGGAGCTGAATCATTTGAAGTAGTAATGCAAAAAGTTAAAGACGCATTAAAGTAAAGCGGCGGTAGGAAAAAGTAAAAAACAATAATTTTCGCCTGCAAGCACTGGATTCTTTTTGCTTGCCGGAAAATTATTGTTTTTTACTTTTTTATTTAATAACTAATCAAAGTAATTCTTTAACCGAGCTATTTTTTGATGCTGGCGAAGTTTTTCGTGTACTTTTGCTTCAATCTGACGAATACGCTCGCGAGTGACTCCAAATTCCTCTCCTACTCGTTCAAGAGTATGCTGAATGCCATCTACTAACCCATAACGCATTTCCAAAATTTTTCTCTCTTTTGGATTCAGCTCATCTAAAACTCCGCGAATTTGATCGGAAAGAATTCTACGGGATGATTCTTGGTCGGGACGCAATATTTTATCGTCTGGAATAAAATTCTCCAGCGTTGATTTGTCATCATCATCCCCCACCGGTTGTTCAAGCGAAATAGTTTCTTGGCTAATATTTTCAATTACGTGAATTTTTTCAACAGGAATGCCCATTTCTGTGGCAATTTCTTCAGCCAGCGGTTCTCGTCCTAAATCCTGACTGAGTCTTCGGTGTGTTTGTTTATATTTTGAAATAGTTTCAACCATGTGTACCGGAATACGAATAGTTCTGCTTTGGTCTGCTAAAGCGCGAGTAATAGACTGCCTAATCCACCAAGTGGCATAAGTAGAAAACTTATATCCTTTAGTCCAATCAAATTTTTCAACAGCTTTAAATAATCCAAGATTTCCTTCTTGAATTAAATCTAAAAAAGTTAAATTGGCGCTTCGGCCCACATATTTTTTAGCAATGGAAACAACTAAACGCAAGTTTGCGCGAGCCAAAAGATTTTTTGCTTCTATGTCGCCTTTTTCTATTCTTTTAGCTAAATCTTTTTCTTCACTGGCGTGGATAAGCGGATACTGGCCTATTTCCTTTAAATACATCTGGATGGAATCATGCATCGTAGATTTATTTAAATTAACATCAATATCTATATCAAGATTAAGCAAATTTCCGCCTTCTAAAACATCAATCCCCGCAATAGCAAATTTTTCGTAAAGTTCATCTAAAAATAAGATATTATTTTCAATATCCGGAAAAGTTTTTAATATTTCATCATAAGTTATAAAACCTCTTTTTTGTCCTTTTAATGTAAGTTCATTTGAAAGTCGAATAAGTCTTTCCGCTTTTTTTTCAACTTTTATTTTTTTTGTTGGTTTTTTGGAAATACTAGTTTTCTTAGTTTTTTTAACCTGCCTCGCCGAGTCAAGGCGGGCTTTTCTCGCAAGTTTTTTTCTCTTTACTTTAAGTTTCTTTTTCCCAACTTTTTTATTTTTTTTATTTTTTTTCTTCATCCCGTTAGAAGTAGGTCGTGGTCTTTATTTTTAAAAACCTAAACTTACTAATTAATTACATTTATAATTTTTTATTTAATATCCCATTATCACTTACGACCGCGACTTCTAACGGGATTCATCCAAGTTTTATCATTTAATCTTAATAATTAGACTTCAAACGACCGCTTTTTATTTTTTGAATATTTTTATTTATCTCATTAATTTCTTTTAATACTTGATTAGATTTATCTAAATCTTTTTTTATTTCAAAATTTCGTAATTCTTGCATTTTTTGAAATAGTTTTTCTTTTAAATGCTCTTCTTTAAAATTTATAAGTAGTTCTTCCGTGTCTTTTTTTAAATCAACATCTCCACCGTAAAAAACTTCCGCTTCAAAAATTAAATCTTCTTTGTTGTCCGTTTTATTAAATATCTCGTCTTCTTTTATATTTAAAATATTGGAAAATTCTTTTATTGTTTTTTCAACGTCTATACTTCGCTTGTCGGACGTTGGACGTCCGGAATCCGGACGTCCAACGTCCGACAAGCTTTTTTGCCAAAGAATTATACCTAGCAATCTTCGTTCAATGTAATCTTTTCTAAATATTTTATTTTCCAGTTCTTTTGCTTTTTCTATTTCTTCTTTTTCGTATTTAAATTCTTTTTCAATTTTAACCAAATCCTCTTTTAAGGCTTCTTCCGGAATTTGCGATAAAGCGCTTATTTTCTTTATAAAATGGGATTTTTCTATTGAACTTTCAATAACATCAACATATGGCAATACTTTTTCTCTTATTTCTCTCCCCGCCTTGCGCGTATCTTCCTTATAATTATCTAAAACTTTGCCTAAAAGAAATTCTATTATGTGTTTTGAATCACGAATTGCCGTATGCCATGCATCTGCGCCATTTTTTGCCTCGCCCATTTGGCTATGGCCACGGGAAATTAAATCCGCCGGGTCAATTCCTTCCGGCAGAGAAACAACTTTTACGTCCATTCCAAAAGATAAAGCGATTTTACTGGCACGATTAACCGCGCTAAACCCCGCTTTATCCGCATCAAAAGCAAGCACAATATTCCCTGAAAGACGACGTAATAATCCTAAGTTTGAAATAACGTTTTCCTTTGAAACCGTAGAGTCAGAAAGCGCTGTTCCAGAAGTCGCAACGGTATTCCTGAAACCTGCCTGATGAGATAAAATTAAATCAAATTGTCCTTCAACTAAAATAGAAAAATCATTTTTTCTAATTGATTCCTTAGCTTTATCTAATCCGTAAAGCACCGAAGATTTGCTAAAAATCGGAGTTTCCGGACTATTTAAATATTTCGCTGATTTCTCGTCATCTACAAAAATTCTTCCGGAAAAAGCTATAATACGGCCACTGGAATCAGAAATCGGAAACATAATTCTTCCGCGAAATCTATCATACATAGCTTTGCTTTTGTCATCGGGCTTTTTAGCCAGTCCAGCCAGTTCTATTTCTTTATCGCTGAAATTTTTTATTTTTAGATAATTGTAAAGTTCACGCCAGTCATTTTTTGCATATCCAATTCTAAAATCTTTTATAGTTTTATCGGTTAAACCACGTAATTTCAAATACTCTAATATTTCCTTGTTTTCCGCTAAATTTTTTTCAAAAAATTTAGCGGATTCTTCCATCGCTTGATACAATTTTTCTTTTTCCCCTGTTTTTTCTTTACTGAATTCTAAAAGCGATACTCCTGCTTTTTCAGCTAAAATTTTTAACGCGCCTTTAAAATCAAGTCCTTCAAATTCTTCTATAAAAGTAAAAATATCGCCCTTAGCAGTGCATCCAAAACAATAATAATTGCCGCGTTCCGGAGACACAAAAAAGGACGGCGTTTTCTCATTATGAAATGGGCACTTGGCTTTAAAATTCTTGCCTGCTTTATCCAGTTTTATGTAAGAAGAAATTACCTCTTCAATTGAAAGCCTGTCTTTAATTTGTTGAACGGGAGAATTTATCCCATTAGAAATTTTCATAAATAAATTTTGAGTTTACTAATGTAATAATATGCGTAGCGCTTCGCTTCCAACGGAATTAATATTTTTATTCTTCGGAAAAATCCGCTTTATTTTTGAATCCGGTTCCGGCCGGAATCAGTCTGCCGATAATTACATTTTCTTTCAATCCACGCAGAGAATCAACGCCTCCCTTTACCGCATTTTCAATTAGCACGCGATTGGTGTTTTGAAATGACGCCGCCGAGAGCCAACTTTTAGTTCTAAGAGATACTTCAGTGATACCCAAGGCAACAATTGCGGCTTTGGCCTCTTTTCCGCCTAACTTGGCAACTCTCATATTTTCTTCAATGAAGGCTGTATTTTCAACAATATCACCGTTAGAAAAATTAGTCTCACCTGAATCTTTTATCTTTCTGCGAGAGAACATTTGGCGAATAATAATTTCTATATGTTTTCTGGAAATTGAAGCGCTTTGAAGTTCGTAAACTTTATTTATTTCTCGAATAATATATTCCTCAACCATTTCTTTGCCTCCATGTTTGAAAATTTCCGCAATATCGGCTGACCCATCTGTTACCAATTCGCCTTTTTTAATTTTATCGCCGACTTTCATAATCGATATTCTGCGAAACGGAACAAGATATTCTATTTCGTTTGATTTTCCATCTACTTTAGTATCAGAAAGGACTTTAATTATTTTTTCTTTTCCATCTTTGTCTTTAATTTCAATCACTTCTCCGTCTGTTTCAGATATAATAGCTGGATTCTTTGGAATTCTTCTTTCAAAAATTTCTTCCACGCGTGGAAGACCCGTGGTAATGTCAGTACCTGCGACACCTCCGGCATGGAATGTGCGAAGTGTCAGCTGAGTGCCCGGTTCACCGATAGCTTGAGCGGCAATAATGCCGACCGCTTCTCCAAGTTCAACTAAGCGATTTCTTCCTAAATCTAATCCGTAACACATTTGGCAAATACCATGAACAGTTTTGCAGGTTAAAGGAGATCGAACAAATACTTTTTCAAAACCAATACCTTCAATGTTGTAAGCTTCTTCTTTCGTAACCAAAAATCCTTTCTTAAAAAGCACCTTTTCATTCTTGTCTTTCAAATCAGCGGCTAAAACACGGCCGCGAATATTTTTTGAAAGTGGAATTTCAATTCCAGAAATGTTTTCTTTTTTTACTATTTTGCCCTCTTTTGTTCCGCAATCTTCTTCAGTAATAACCACATCTTGAGCAACGTCAACTAATCTGCGAGTCAGATATCCGGCTTTAGCGGTGTTTAGAGCGGTATCCGATGCGCCTTTTCGAGCTCCATGGGTGGTAGTAAAATATTCAATAGGGGAAAGTCCTTCGTGATAACAAGGAATAATCGGGAATTCAAGCGTTTTGCCTTGGTTATTTTGAATAAGACCTTTCATCCCGGTCATTTGAATTAAACTGGTCATTGTGCCTCTGGCCCCGGATGTAAATAGGTCGTAAGTGGAACCATTTTTATCAAGAGTTTTAGGAAGAACTTTTTCTAATTCTTTTTTTGCTTGAGTCCAAATTTCAATAATCTTTTGATATCTTTCTTCTTCAGACAAAAGACCGTCTTTCCATTGAGCAATGACTTCTTCTTCTAATTTTTTGCTTTTTTCTATAATTTTTGGTTTTTCTTCCGGAACCTTCACATTATCAAGCCCCCAAGTTGTGCCGGAAATTGTTGAATATTTAAAACCAAATTCTTTAATTTTATCCAAGATTGACGGAGTTTTATCCACGCCATAGTGTAAAATCAGTTCATCAACCAGCGCCGATATTCTTTTTTGCGTCATTTCATCGCCAACATAAGAAAAGTCGCTTGGTAAAATACTATTAAAAAGAATTTTTCCGACAGAAGTTGTAAAAATTTCACCGCCAAATTTTTTATATTTTTCATTATCTGTTACTAAAACATTTATTTTTGCCTGCAAAGAAACAATTCCATATTCATAAGCGGTAACGGCATTGTTGGGACTTGAAAAATATCTGCCTTCGCCTAACGCGCCATCTGCCGATTTAGTCATCCAATAAGAACCCAGCACCATATCTTTGCTTGGATGCACGATTGGGTCTCCGTTTTGGGGTTTCAGCAAGTTTTTGTTTGCCGCCATTAATTCTTTCGCTTCCCATTGAGCTTCTTTTGAAAGAGGAACGTAGACAGCCATTTGGTCTCCATCAAAGTCAGCATTGAAGGCCTGACAAACAAGCGGATGCACCTGGATAGCATTTCCTTCAATTAGAATGGGATTGAAAGCTTGAATGCCTAATCTATGAAGAGTCGGCGCGCGATTGAGTAGCACATATTTTCCTTTAATAACTTCTTCCAGCATTGCCCAAACTTCCGGAGTGCGTTCTTCAATAAGTTTATTAGCGCCGCGAATATTAAAAACTATTTCAGCTTGCAAGATTTTTGAAATCACAAATGGCCTAAAAAGTTCCAACGCCATATGTTTTGGCAAACCGCATTGATTTAGCTTAAGTTGCGGACCAACAACAATAACTGAACGCCCTGAATAGTCTACGCGTTTTCCGAGTAAATTCTGGCGAAATAAACCTTGTTTTGATTTCAAATTATCAGAAAGTGATTTTAAAGCGCGCTTTTGAGATTGACTCATGGCCGCGCTATCGTTTTGTTTTGCAATTGAATTATCAATCAAAGCGTCAACCGCTTCTTGAATGATTCTTTTTTCATTTCTTAAAATTACGTCTGGAGCATTTATTTCTTTTAATTTTTTCAAGCGATTATTCCTGTTTATAACCCTGCGATAAAGGTCATTCAAATCACTGGTTGCATGTCTTCCCCCATCCAGAGCCACCATCGGACGAAGCACGGGAGGAATAACCGGAATATTGGTAAGCAACATCCACTCGGGACGAATATTTGCATAAATCATTGAACGAATAAGTGAAAGTCTTTTTTGCAACTTTTCTTTTTCTATCGTGCCGGCTTTTTCAATCATTGTTTCCGTATGAACTTTTAATTTATTCAAATCAAGATTTTTGAAAATTGAATAAATGGCTTCAGCTCCAATATTTGCTTCAAAACAAGTTCCATACTTTAGAGAATAATGGTGAAAAGAAGTTTCGTTTAAAACTTTTCCTTCATAGATTTCCCCGATTTCTTTTTTAGTGTTGGAAAGCAAAACCTTTAATTTTTCACGAGTTTCTTCATCGTTGGTATTTTTTAACTTTGTTTTAAACTCTTTATCAAGATTCTGAAGAATAGTTTCTTTTTCTTCTTCATAAACTTTGGTAACGATATACCCGGCAAAATAAATCACCTTTTCCAAATCAGAAACAGAAATATTTAAAAGTACGCTCATTCTGGATGGGACTCCGCGCAAAAACCAAATATGAGCAACTGGAGTTGAGAGTTCTATGTGACCCATTCTTTCTCTTCGTACGATAGAACGCGTAACTTCCACTCCACATTTTTCACAAATTATATCTTTATATCTAATTCTGCGATATTTTCCACAATAACATTCATAATCTTTTTCCGGTCCGAATATTTTCTCATCAAAGAGACCTCCGCGTTCCGACCTGCCGGTACGATAATTTATCGTTTCAGGTTTAGTTACTTCCCCATAGGACCATTCTTTTATTTGATCTGGAGAAGCTAGTTTGAGCGTAATTTGATTAAAATCAGTTGTGTTTAAAGTTTTCATATATTTATTTTAATTAATTTTAATCTTCTGTCTCCAGATTTTTATTTGAGCTTTTTTCTAATTTCACATCAAGCGCAAGCCCTCGCAAATAATTTAACATCACGTTGAAGGATGCGGGAGAATTGGGCGCTTTTATCGGCTCATTCTTGATGATATTGTCAAATGTCTGAGAACGACCCAAAATATCGTCAGATTTTATTGTCAGCATTTCTCGCAATGTATAAGCTGCTCCATAACCTTCCAACGCCCAAACTTCCATTTCTCCAAATCTCTGTCCTCCGCCTTGAGCCTTTCCACCGAGCGGTTGTTGTGTAATTAAAGAATAAGGTCCGATTGAACGCATGTGAATTTTATCTTCCACCATATGGTGAAGTTTCAGCATATACATATACCCAACAGCAATATCCTGATTAAAACTTTCCCCTGTTCTTCCGTCAAAAAGCTTCATTTTTCCATTTTCTGGAAGTCCGGCTTTTTTTAATTCTGCTTGTATTTCCTCATGTTTTGCTCCTAAAAATGGAGGGACAATTGCTTGATACCCCAGACTGTTGGCCGCCATGCCTAAGTGCATTTCTAAAATCTGCCCTAAGTTCATGCGAGAAGGAACTCCCAGCGGTGAAAGTATAATATCAATGGGAGTGCCGTCTGCCATATAAGGCATATCTTCTTCTGGAAGAATTGTTGATATAACTCCTTTGTTTCCATGTCGGCCGGAAAGCTTATCGCCAACTGAAATATTTCTAATTTGAGCAACTTCAATCACAATCTTTTTTATAATTCCCGCTTCTAGCGTATGACCCAAGTCGCGCGAGAAAATTTTCACGCCAACAATGCGTCCGCGCTTTCCGTGTTCCATTCGCAACGATGTATCTTTGACATCACGGGCTTTTTCAGCGAAAATTGACCTTAATAATCTTTCTTCCGGAGTAAGTTCGGTTTCACCTTTGGGCGTAATTTTACCCACTAATATGTCATTCTCGCGAACTTCCGCTCCGATGCGAACAATGCCATCTTCATCTAAATCCTTAAGTTTAATTTCTCCAACGTTGGGTATGTCGCGAGTAGTAATTTCAGGGCCAAGTTTTGTATCACGAACTATAGAAATAAATTCTTCTATGTAGACGCTTGTGAACTTGCTTTTTTTCACTAATTTTTCAGAAATAATTATTGCGTCTTCATAGTTTGACCCAGACCATGATAAAAAAGCCACTAAAATATTTTGTCCAAGGGAAATTTGTCCATTGACTGTGCTGGATGTGTCAGCTAAAACATTGCCCTTCTTTATTTTATCTCCAACATTCACTATTGGACGCTGGTGAAATACAGAAAAATTATTATTTCTTAAAAAATTAATAAGGGTGTAAGTTTTTTCCCCGCCTGCATCGCTATGCGAAGCATTGCGGGCAGGAGTTTTCCCCTCGGCCGTAGCCTTATGGGCAAGGCCTTTTACTACAATCTTTTTTGCATCTAAATAAGAAACAACTCCATCTTCTTCGCTTATCACTAATCTTCCCGAGTCTCGAGATGCCAATTCTTCAATACCGGTTGCGACAAGCGGAGCTTCAGGATTTACGCAAGGTACAGCCTGTTTTTGCATATTGCTTCCCATTAGCGCTCTGTTGGCATCGTTATGTTCCAAGAAAGGAATCATGGAAGTTGCAATAGAAAAAGCTTGGTTGGCCGCAACATCTATAAAATCAACTTCATTTCGAGAAACAATGCCCGGTTGAGTCCTGACTCTGGCCTCTACTTTTTCTTCTGTTATTTTTCCATTTTCATCATAAAGAATTCCAGCGTGAGCAATATTGTATTTCTCTTCTTCTAAAGCATTTAAGTAAACTATTTCTCCGGTGATTTTTCCATTTTTTACTTTTACATAAGGAGTTTCAATAATTCCAAAATCATTTATTTTTGCATAAGTTGCAAGGTGTAAAATAAGTCCAATATTTGGTCCTTCTGGGGTATGTATTGGGCAAACTCTTCCATAGTGAGAAGGATGCACATCACGAACTTCCAGGCCCGCTCGCTCCCGAGTAAGCCCTCCAGGTCCTAGGGCTGATAGTGTGCGCAAATGTTCTATTTCATAGAGCACATTTTCTTGTGCCATGAATTGCGAAAGTTGGTTAGTTGTAAAAAATTCTTTAATGCGGGCCTGTAACGGACGTTGATTAATAATTTGTATTGGCATTGCAGTATCAACATCAATAATAGACATTCTATCCTGAATATTTCTTTTAATTTGCATCATGCCGGTACGAATTTTTTGCTGAAGCATTTCCCCGACAAAACGCACTCGCCTTTGGCCTAAGTGGTCTATATCGTCAGATTTAGCCCCGGGAGTATTGTTTAAAATAATAATATTTTTAATGACAGTCGTTAAATCTTCTTTTGAAATAGTTCTGCGGGCAAGCTCCACTTCGTCCATCGGCTTTTCAAAACGTTTATTAAATCTAAATCGTCCAACCGGAGAAAGGTCATATCTTTCTGATGTAAATAAAGAATCAATAAATTCTCTGGCGTTTTCTGCCGTTGCCATATCTCCATCTCTTAAACGCTTATATATTTCTATATATGCGTCACTAAGTGTTTTTGTCATATCTTTGGCTAAACAGGACTTAATTGTTTCTTCTAATTGAGAGTCTCCTTCAAATGCTTTTAAAAGCATTTCATTTGTATGATAACCCATAACTCGAAGAAGCGCGGTGGCTGGAAACTTTCTCTTTTTATCTATTCTTATATAAATTACTCCGTCTGATTCCGATTCTATTTCAATCCAAACTCCGCGAGCTGGAATGATTTTTGCTCCAAAGAATTTTTTTCCTTTATTTTCAGATTCGGTAAAGAAAAAACCAAAAGAACGCGCCAGTTGCGGGACAATAACACGTTCTACTCCGTTAATTATAAAAGTTCCATGATTTGTCATTATAGGAAGTTCAGACATAAAAATCTCCTGCTCTTTAACAGTTCCTAGAATTTTATTTGTCAGTTTTACACGTACTTTAAGAAGTCCTTGATAAGAGAGTTTGTTTACTTTTGCGTAATTTTCATCATATTTAGGTTCTCCTAGAGAAAAAGAAGTAAAATCAAGCTGAAATTTTTTTCCAGAATAATCAAGTATTGGAGAAAATTCTTTAAAAATTTCTTTGATGCCATTTTCAACCAGCCATTTAAAAGATTTTGTCTGAGACTCTATTAAATTAGGAAATTCTATTAATGGCTTTTTATACCTGGAAAAATACTTTTTGGGACGCGTTGCTTCTTTTTGCATAAGTTTTACAAAACCCAAAAAAATAACAAAGAGTAATAAAGACAAAAAACGCCTTCATATCCTGTCTGCTGGCAGACAGGTTTCTTATTATTAGATTCGGACACTGATTAAATTAATACCTTATTAATAATACAGAAGAGTACATCCGAAACTCAATCAATCAATCCATTTGAGTATACAGATTACCTGTTTTTTGTCAAATATATTATGTGGATTATTTATTTTCTTTCCATTTATTAATTTTAGCATGATTGCCAGAAAGTAATACCTTAGGAACCTTGTAACTTTTATTCTTGTATTTTAACACTTCTGGGCGAGTATAAACTTCGCTGGTTGAGATGCGTTCTTCTTCTAAAGATTCATATTTGCCAAGAACTCCTGGAATCTGGCGAGAAATACAATCTATCAAAATCATTGCTGGAAGTTCTCCGCCTGTTAAAA
>JBBTUS010000016.1:0-5757 GCA_038063635.1 Patescibacteria group bacterium
GTATCTGACGCAGGAACTCCGACTATATCAGACCCCGGCGCAATGCTTATATCAAAAATTAAGGAGAAGTTTGGCGAAAAAGTTCAAGTAATTCCAATTCCGGGAGCGACTGCTATCATTGCCGCGCTTTCCGCTTCAGGACTGCCTACTCATGAATTTGTTTTTCTTGGATTTTTACCCCATAAAAAGGGAAGAGAAACTCTTTTTAAAGAAATAGCTGAAGCCGAAAGAACAATGATTTTTTATGAATCACCGCATCGTATTTTAAAAACCCTGGAATCGCTTCAAAAATTTTGTCCTAATAAAAAAGTTTGTCTGGCTCGGGAAATTACAAAAATATATGAAGAATTTAAAACAGGTAAACCGGCTGAACTTTTAGAATATCTAATAAAAAACCCAATAAAACAAAAAGGGGAGTTTACCGTTCTAGTTTCCTAATTTCTACAACAAATCTTCAGGGTCAACAATTACTTCAAATGAAGGAGACAGAGAAAGAAGTTTTTCCAGAAGAACTTGGTCTATACTGGATCCGATTGAAAGTTCTGGTAAGGACCATTTTTTATTTTCTAATTTTATAAGCGCATTTGTGGAATATTTATCTTTTTTCTTTACAATAAATCCGCTAAAAATCTCAGGATTATATTCTTTTAAAAGTTCTCTTAAGGTTCTTTTTGCTTCAATTGATTCTTCTTTATTTCCTAAATGGGCAATTTTAATAAAACGCATGTAGGGTGGATATCCTAGTTTTTTTCTGTCTTCCAGCTCTTCTCGAATGAAAAAAAGTAAATTTTCATTTATTAAGGCTACTATCGCTCTGTCTTTGTCGTTTTTTGTTTGAATTATAAGTTTTTTTTCTGTTTTGGAAATTATTGAAATTATTAGTTGAATAATTCTTTCACTCATTCGAAAGTTCGGAATACTCCAAAGAGAGTCAAAAGAAGCTATTATGGAAAGTGGAATTTTATTTTTAAGATAAAAAAAGGTCATCTCAGTTCCAATAAGAATAGCGCCGTGACTTTCTTCAAATTCCTTCACTATTTTTTCAGCTTCAGTGTTTGTTTTAGCGGATTCCTTGTCTAATTTAAATATTTTAGCTTCCAGCTCGCCCATAGCATCGCCCGTAGGTCTACTGCCGAGGGGGCTATGCCCGAGGGGAAAATATTTCTCCACTTCTTCAAAAACAGTATCTGTGCCCACGCCCATAGGCATAAGATTCCAACTTTTACAATTTGAGCACATAGTTTCAGGGCTCATTTCTTTCTTACATCTATTACAACTAAACATTCTTTTTTTACCGTCACGAGACAAATAAAGCACAAGCGGAGCAGAACATTGTTCGCACATAACCGGTTCATTGCAATCTTTGCATATGGTCATAGTTGCCAAGCCCCTCCTTAATGAAAATATAAAAACATTTTCTTTTTTAGAAATAGCAGTCTTAATTTCCTTAATGCTTACATCGGTTAAAATTTTATACCTGTCTTCTTTTCCTGAAGTTTTTATCTCCCCATTGAAATTTATCCTATAAGAAAGCGGACGCACTTCGCTAAAATTATCTATTTCTTTTCTGGCAATTGTTTCATAGCGAAGAATAAAATCTCCCAAAATCAATTTAGCGCCGATTTTTGAGGCAAAAAGCTCCACATATGTCCGTAAATCAAAATGGGGTTTGGAAATCATTTTATAAGCATTGGAATTTTCATGTTCCAGTATTATTGTTTCAAAATCTTGGCGCGGTATTGATAAATACAGAGCTGTTCCTATCACAAGTATAGGGTGGGCAGATGTTATTATTTGTTCTATTTTTTTCAATTGTTTTTTAGAACTTAATCCTCCGTGAATAAAAATCACAAAATTTTCAATTCCTTTTTCCAGAAGTCTGGAAAACTCCTCAATATCTTTTTCCATCGGTAAAACTATGAAAATTGACTTTTTTTGAGCAAAAGACCCGCGGATTAAAGTTTTATAAAAAGTAATTCTGTCTTCAAATTGCGCCTGAAAAAGCAATTTTTCCGTTTTTATATTTTTTATGATTTGATTTTTTTCGCCAACAGCAGATTTATCTTTGGTGGAAAATTTTGATATCTTGTCATATTCTTCTCTCAAGATTGCCGGAATTAAAGAAATCATTGAATTATTGTTTTTTGAAACAAAATATTTTCCAATTAAAAATACAGATTCAATGAATTCTTTTAAAAATATTGATTGTTCTTTCACATCAATTATTTTTTTTAGATTAAATTGCAAGCTCTTTATATCGGATTTTATGTTTGTTGCATCTTCTACTGAAACAACTAATCCTAGAATTTTTTTATCACGAACAGTAACATTTACAACGTTTCCATTTTCTATTTCTTTAGTGGTAAAATAAGTCAAATTTTCCCTAAATACGCCTCTTTTAAGCGGAATCACTGTCACAATTTTTATCCCATTAGAAATTTTGTTATTTTTTTCAATCATAATTTATATATATTAACCAATTTTTACCGCTAATTTCCAACGGGACAAGTATTTCAATTCTAGCATAACTTGTGATATATTTACTTCCATGAGCATTTTTCTGAGAAAATTAGGCATAGATTTAGGCACAGCCAATACTTTGGTGTTTATACCTGGCAAAGGAATAGTTTTAAACGAACCTTCCGTAGTGGCGGTTTCCGAACAAGATAATAAAATTTTAGCCATAGGATTTGAGGCTAAAGACATGATTGGAAAAACTCCGGAATCTATTATTACTTATTGTCCGATGAAAGACGGAGTTATTGCCGATTATCGCATTACTGAAGCAATGCTTCGATATTTTATAAATAAAGCAATGGGCAAATTTAATTTTTTTAAGCCCGATGTCATGGTGTCAGTTCCTGCCGGAGTCACTTCCACTGAAAGAAGAGCTGTGGTAGAAGCCGCCATACGCGCAGGCGCCAAGAATGCATATGTTGTGAAAGAACCAATTTTGGCGGCTATTGGCGCCGGTATTCCGATTCATGAATCAAAAGGATATATGGTGGTTGACGTAGGAGGAGGCACAACAGATGTGGCAGTCATATCTCTGGGCGGAATTGTGGCTTCAACTTCGGTAAAATGCGCCGGAAATAAAATAGACCAAGCCATAGCCGATTATATTAAAAAAACTTTTAATCTAGCTATCGGCGACAAAACAGCCGAAGAAGTAAAAATAAAAATTGGAGCAGCAGTGCATCTGGAAGAAGAACTTCGTGTCACGATTAAAGGACGCGATTATATTCAAGGATTACCTCGTTCGGTGCAAGTTGGAACTAATGAAATAGTAAAAGCTATTGATAATGAATTAAAACAAATTATAAAAGCCATTAAAGATGTATTGCAAGAAACTCCGCCGGAATTAGCTTCTGATATTATTGACCATGGTATTATTATGACTGGCGGGTCGTCTCTACTTAGAAATTTTGCAGATTTGGTTTATAGAAAAACCGGAGTTAAGGCAACTATTGCGGAAGATGCGCTTTTTTGCGTCGTAAAAGGCACTGGTATAGCGCTTGAGCACTTGGAGGTTTATAAAAAAACAGTTTTAACTAAAAGATAAAAATTAGGTGCTAGTTGCTAGGGACTAGTTTCTAAAACCTAAAACCTAGAACCTAACTATGATAACGGAGCATTTAGATAAAAATAATTTACATCATGCTTATTTAATAGAAGGAATGCATAATGAAATAATTCCTGAAATTTTTAAATTCATGAAAGAAATCAAAGTAAAAACTATTGGTAATCCTGATTTTTGTCATATGTCATTTAATTCTTTTACAGTTGAAGACGCGCGAAATTTAAAATCAAAAAGTTCAGAAAGGGGATTTTCTTCTGAAAAAAAAGTTTACGTTATTTCAATTAATAATTTTTTATCGGAAGCGCAGAATACTTTGCTTAAAATGTTTGAAGAACCGATAGAACACACACATTTTTTTCTGATTGTACCTGATGTAAATTCTCTTTTGAAAACTCTTGTTTCCAGATTTTACTTGATTTCCCCTAAGTTCGATTTAGGAGAAAAAACAAAAGAAGCGGAAAAATTTATTTTAATGCCCATTAAAGATAGAATTTCATTTTTAAAAGATTTATTGGCTGAAGAAGACGAATATGACGAATTTTCTTTAGTGAATGCGAATACTCCACGATTAAAAGCCTTAAATTTCTTGAATGCTTTGGAAATTACATTGCATAATAAATATTTTAAAATAGAAACAAAAACAATAGAAAATCTTACTTTTTTTAACCAAATTTTTAAAGCTAGAGAATTTTTGCGCATGCCCGGGAGTTCTGCAAAAAGTTTGATGGAATCGGTAGCGTTATCTGTCCCAAATTTTTAATTTTTACTACAGGGTGTTATAATAACGGAATGCAATATAATTTTTCAAATTTTAAATTAGAACTAAAAAAAATTAATGATTTTTTAGGCAAAGAATACAGTCAGCTTAGTACCGGATGCGCTTCCCCTATGGTTTTGGACGGAATTTCAGTTGAATCTTATGATTCAATGCAACCTATTAAAAATGTTGCTTCTATTTCTATAGAAGATACTAAAACCTTGCGAGTTTCTCCGTGGGACAAGAATTACATAAAACCGATTGAAAAAGCTATAACAATAGCGGATTTAGGATTATCTGTAGCCACTGATGATTCTGGCATTCGTGTTATATTTCCCCAACTTACCACAGAAACCAGGCAAAAGCTTGTAAAAGTAATAAAAGAAAGATTAGAGGAAGCTAGAATTACTGTTCGTCGAGAACGAGGAGAAATTTGGGATGAAATTCAAGCGCAAGAAAAGGAAGGTAAAATGACCGAAGATGAAAAATTGAGAGCAAAAGACGAGTTACAAAAAATAATTGATGAAATAAATAAGAATCTGGAAACAACTTTTGAAAAGAAAGAAAAGGAAGTATTGGGATAAGTATATATGAATATTTTTATTTTTATTGTAATTTTATTAGTTTTAGTTTTAGTTCATGAATTTGGACATTTTTTTACGGCTAAAAAATTCGGCATAAGGGTTGATGAGTTTGGTTTTGGATTTCCGCCAAAATTATTTAGTTTTAAAAAAGGGGAGACGGAGTATTCCATTAATGCTTTGCCTTTTGGCGGTTTTGTAAAAATTTTCGGCGAGAATTTTGATGAAGCTGATATGTTAGAAGTTGGATTTTTAGAAAAAGATGCAGTTTCTAAGCAAGATTATTCACGAAGTTTTATAAAAAAACCAAAATATAAACAAGCGATTGTTTTATTTGCAGGAATTTTCGCCAATTTTTTACTAGCATGGCTTTTATTTTCTATTTCTTTTATGTCAGGACTTCCTACTTCAGTCAGCAATCAACCAAAAGGATATGCGATTCAGGATGTAAATTTAGTCATTGTTTCCGTACTTCCAGAATCTCCAGCCGAAAATGCCGGAATAAAATCAGGAGATAAAATAATTTCGGTTAAAAGCGGAAAAGATTTTCTTTCTGTAATTGACCCGGACACATTAAAATCTTTTATAATGTCTCATTCAAAAAAAGAAATAGAATTTGAATATTTGCGTGGAAAAGATAAAGATTTATTAACTACAAAATTAACTCCTATTTCTATGACCACTGGTGATAAACCTACTATTGGCATTGCTATGGACCAAATAGGAATTGTTAAATTGCCTATTTTAAGGGCTTTTTGGGAAGGTTTGAAGTTAGACTGGAATGTCACAAAAGGCACTGTTGTAGGCCTTTATACGCTTATAGTGACTGGTATACAGGG
>JBBTUS010000017.1:0-11431 GCA_038063635.1 Patescibacteria group bacterium
TACTTCGTTTGATTTTCAAAGAAAGTTCGTGCAAAGGATAGCATTACTCCACAATTAAAGAACTTTCCTGTTTAATGGGATATTTTTTGTGTTTGATACGAAATCCTTGACTTTTTACTTTTTATATGATATTCTATACGGATATATATGTTCTTTTTAAAAACCAGAGATAGACCACAAGAAAACTAATGACATTTTGTCTTTATTTAACCTGTCGCCTATCTCACAAAAATTACAGCTATGAATGCTTTCTTTATTATTTTCTTTTTTTGTTTTGGTGGCCTAATTGGCTACATGATGGGTAATTCTAAAAGAGGCAGTTTGGTAAAATATACCAACGAACTTCCTAATGGATTTCTTAAGGTGGTAAGCGTCGATAGAATTTCTACTGTTTTGGAAGAAATAAATAACGACAGAAAACGCTTCCTTATTTCTACTGAAGTTTTTGGAGGAAAACCAATATGTCCAAAAGACATTGTAAGAAAAATAAAAAACGACAAAGAACGGAAACAATTAGGAATTCCTATTTTGGGATATCCTCCTTTAGTAAAAGAACTTGCTGAAGAAGATTAAAAGAAAATTAAAGCTCAAACCGTTATGGTTTGAGCTTTTTTATTTCACTTTTTCCATTTTTTATGTTAATCTAACGGAATGGATTTCAATTTTTTAAATCAAAAAGACCTAAAAAATAAAGGAAAAAAGATGAAAGAAAACCCTAAGTTTTCGGGCAGTATTTTTGGCGCTGTTTTAATTTTTATGATTATAACAGCGCTCTATTTAGTTATTTCTGATTTACCAAAGAAAGTGCCGGAAATATCCATATCCGAACTCGCAAAAAGTGTTAGCGCGGGTGAAATTAAAAAAATCTTGGTTCAAGGCGGAAATCTTGTAATTACATATAAAGATGACAGCATAAAAAATGCTAAAAAAGAAATTGAAACATCTCTTTCCCAAACACTTTCAAATTATGGAGTAAAACCGGAAACTTTAGTAAATACGGAAATTGAAATAAAAAATGAAAGCGGTTTTTGGTATTGGCTGGTAAATATTTTACCATTTTTAATTCCAATTATTTTTATAGTATTTTTCTTTTGGTATATCTCGCGTCAGGTAAAAGGCGCCGGAATGCAAGCATTTTCTTTTGGCCAATCTAAAGCTCGTATTACTGACCCGAATGATAAAAATAATAAAGTAACTTTTAAAGACGTTGCCGGTTGCAAAGAAGCCAAAGAAGAATTAAAAGAAATTGTTGATTTCCTAAAAAGTCCAAAAAAATTCTTGGATATCGGCGCAAGGATTCCAAAAGGAGTTATTTTAACCGGCGCGCCGGGCACAGGCAAGACCTTGCTGGCTCGAGCAGTAGCCGGGGAAGCATCAGTGCCATTTTTTCATCTTTCCGGTTCAGAATTTGTTGAAATGTTTGTCGGAGTTGGAGCATCGCGCGTCAGAGATCTTTTTAAAATGGCTAAAAAAGCGGCGCCCTCAATAATTTTCGTTGACGAAATAGACGCGATAGGACGTACTAGAGGAGGAGGTTTTGGAGGAGGCAATGACGAAAGAGAACAAACATTAAATCAAATTTTAGTTGAGATGGATGGTTTTGAACCGAATGATAAAGTTATTGTTATGGCTGCAACCAACAGGCCGGATGTACTGGACCCCGCTCTTATTCGTCCGGGGCGTTTTGACCGAAAAGTTATTCTGGATTTGCCTGACCGCGCTGACCGGGAAGAAATTTTAAAAATTCACGCGCAGAGAAAACCATTGGCTGAAGATATTAATTTAAAATTAATCGCAGAGCGTACTCCCGGTTTTTCCGGCGCCGATTTATATTCTCTAATGAATGAAGGAGCAATACTTGCTGCCCGAGAAAATCGCAAAAAAGTTTTTCAATTTGATTTAATTCGCGCTATTGAAAAAGTTATGCTAGGACCTGAACGTAAAAGTCACTTGCTTTCGGTTAAAGAAAAAGAAATTACCGCCTATCATGAAGCGGGTCATGCGCTGGTGGCGTCAGTTTTGCCTAACGCGGACCCAGTCCATAAAGTTTCTATCGTGGCCAGAGGAAATGCCGGCGGATACACTTTGAAACTGCCTCTGGAAGAAAGAAGATTGCAATCTAAAAAAGAATTTATAGATGATATTGCAATGTCTCTTGGCGGATATGTGGCTGAGCAGATGATATTTGGAGATATCACGACAGGTCCTTCAAGTGATTTGCAAGTTGCGACAAATTTAGCCCGCGCCATGGTTACGCGTTGGGGAATGTCAGATGTTATTGGCCCTATTTCACTGGGTGGAGAAGGCGGAAAACAAGTATGGGGTGAAACATTTGATAAAGCGTATTCGGAAACTGTTGCAACTAAAATTGATTCTGAGGTTTCAAAAATTATAAATAATGGCATAGAATCAGCTAAAAAAGTTTTAGCTGAACACAAAAAAGCTCTTGATGCTATTGCCAAGAAACTTATTGAAGTTGAAACATTAGAACAAGAAGAATATGATAAATTAATTATTGCTCACGGCATAATACCGAAAAAAAAAGAAGAAGCAAAACTAGAAGTAATGAGTTAATTTCTTTGCGGAAATCTGTTTTATTTTGTAGTATAAAAGTTATCCGCCTGTAGCTCAGCTGGTTAGAGCATCTAGCTTATACCTAGAGGGTCCTACGTTCAAATCGTAGCAGGCGGACAAATAATATGAATGAACAATTAATTCTAAATCAAAATTCACAAGAAGAACCTAAAATACCAATAGCAAAAGAGGTATTTAATGAATCAAGAAGCATAAAAGATATTTCTGGAAAAGAAATTACTGTGGGAGATATTGTTGTAAAAAATGATAAAGATTGGCTTGTTATGGGTTTTAAAAATTTCGAAGAGAATAGATATAATGAATTAGGGGATAAAACTTCTTCTCTTTTTGCTAGGTTAGTTAAATACGAAAATCAGAAACCCAATTTTAGTATCGAATCTTCTAATTTAGAAGGAGAACTTACATTAAAAGAAAAATGGCAACCGAAATATGGTGATGGAGAAATAATTAAATTATACGATATAGTGATGGCTGACGTAGAAAAATACTTTTTTGAAATATATAATAAAAAATTAAAAATCATAGGGTTTAATCTTGATGGATCTGTACGAATTGAAGTTTTAGATACTGGCAAGAAAGGGAATACTGATCCTAAGAAATTAAGAGTTGTTTAATTTTTATTCAAAATGAAATTCCGCCTGCAACAGCTATGCTGTAGGCATTGCGGGCAGGTCTCCGGCCCCAGTAGTAAAGCATAGCTTACTACGGGGTATACTTTTTCTTTTATTCAAAGTGAAATTCAGCTACTTTCTCTTTTACTTTATTTTTCAATAAGGGATACTTTGAAAGTTCTGGGTCTTCGGAAATGAGGCGGATTGCTTCAGCGCGAGCAGCTTCTACCATTTTTATATTTTTTATTGCTTCCATGCCGAGGTCAGAAATGCCCCATTGTTTTGTACCGCCAAGTTCTCCCGCGCCACGAAGCGATAAGTCCAACTCGGCAAGTTCAAAACCATTTTTTGCAGTTTTTAATGCTTTTAATCTTTGGATTGTTTTATCGCTTTTAGTTTCGGCAAAAACATAACAGTAAGCTTGATGATTGCTTCTAATCACTCGTCCGCGAAGCTGGTGAAGTTGCGCAAGTCCGAATCTCTCCGCGCCTTCAATTATTATAATTGTCGCATTTACAACATTTACTCCGACTTCTACCACCGATGTTGCGCAAAGAATATTTAACTTCCCATCGGTGAAATTTTTCATAACTTCTTCTTTTTTTTGCTTGCTCATTTTTGAATGAAGCACGCCAATTTCATATTCCGGGAAAATTTCTTTTTTTAAGCGTCTTGCTTCAGCTACGGCCGATTTGGCTTGAAGGGCCATTTCTTTAGTTGGGTCTGGCTCTTCTATTCTTGGACAAATTACATAAAGTTGTCTGCCATTTTTTAATTCTTCTCTGACTTTTTCATAAGTTTCGGCGCGCTTATTTGGCGTAATAATTTCCGTAATTATTTGTTTTCTTCCGGCTGGCATTTCATCCAGAAGCGATAAATCCAAGTCTCCGTATATTGTAAGCGCAAGAGTGCGCGGTATTGGCGTGGCCGTCATAGAAAGAAGGTGAGGGGCAATATTATCTTTTCTAACAAGTTTTCTTCTCTGGTCTGTGCCGAATCTATGTTGTTCGTCTATTACAACAAAAGCTAAATTTTTAAACTTAACTGATTTTTGTATTAATGCATGTGTGCCTATCAAAATTGGTATTTCTCCATTAGCTGTCCATTTTAAAAGTTGCGCTCGTGAAATATCAGTCCATCCCAGAGGATTAACTTTAGAAGGAAATTTTTTACAACCAGAACCGGTAATCAGCCCAATATTTATTGGAAGACCCGCCCGTACCGAACTACCGTCCTCGGTACGTTCGGGCGGGTGTTTAAAATATTGTATAAAAGATTCAAAATGTTGGATTGCTAATATTTCCGTAGGCGCCATATAAGCTACCTGTAAACCTGCCCGAATGACCGAAGTCATTCGGTCGGGCGGGTTTCCAATTTTTTTCATTTGCATGACTACGGCATATGCAGCAGTAGCGGCTACTGCAGTTTTTCCACTTCCAACATCACCTTCTAAAAGCCGAGACATCGGAAAACTTTTTCCCATATCTTCCAATATTATTTGGATTGATTTTTTTTGAGAGTTGGTTGCGGTAAAAGGAAAACGTTTTAGAAAATTATTTACATCAGTCAAAAGCGGAACCTCTTGAAATTTTTCACCCCTGCGTCCTTCTCCTTCTGAGCGGGACCCTCGGGGATTCAAAATTTCAAGAGGTTCCGCTTTTATTTTGAAAGATTTATTTTTTCTATATTCAAATTTGTCGTGTTGGCGTTCCAGTTGTATGCAAAACACTTCTTCAAAGGCAAACCTTTTTCTGGCCGCTTCAGCATCCCCGCCCGAACGGCCGTTCGGGCGGGCGGGTTTTGTATTTCTTGGCCTATGAATCCAAATGAGAGCCGTTTTGAGCGTTGGCAAATTATATTTTTTTAAAATATTCGCTGGAACATAATCTTCAAATTTATCTAAAGTTTTTTCTTTCAAAATTTTTTCAATCGCATGATAAAACCATTTAGAAGTTATTCCGCGGGTTTCATGATAGATGGGATAAGAGAATCCCTTATTTTCTTTATCTTCTGTAAAAAGAGTATCGTGAATATCTGTTACATCCGGAGTTTTTTCAAATTCCGGGTTAGCTAAATATAAACCATACTTTCCTTTAGTTACATGACCGGTTAATTTTACACTTTCTCCTTCATGGAGCATTTTTGCCAAATAAGCTTGATTGAACCAAGTAATTTTTATTTTTCCTGATAAGTCTTCTATTTGCCCTTCACCCATTGGAATTTTAGAACGAAAACTTTTTTTCGTTTTTAATTTTGATATTTTTCCATAAACAGTTGCATTTTCACCTCCGGTCAAATCCGCAATTTGTTTTACTTGGCTTATATCGCTGTATCTTACGGGGAAGTGGAAGAGTAAATCATGAACAGAAAAAAGACTCAGTCTCCTTAAAGCCTTTTTTTGATTTTCATCTAAACGAAATTTTATTTCAAGCTTATCGCTTAATTCCATTTGCTATCCAATCAACTCTTTTATTTTTTTAGAGATTTCATCCAAAGTAAAGTTTGATTTAATCATAAATTCGCTGATGCCGAGTTTAGTGGCGCGAGCTATGTCTTTTTCTTCTGAGAGATTTGAAAAAACAATAACGGGAGTAGTTTGAAATGATTTATTCTGTCTGATTTTTTCTAAAATCGCAAATCCATCTACATCCGGAAGGAGCAAATCAAGCAAGATAAGGTCAATCACTTCTTTACCTTCAATCGCCTTAAATGCTTCAATACTATTTGCGGCTGTTAAAATATTATAACCTTCTTTTTTAAGCTTGGTTGCTTCAAGTCCTTGCAAGAAATTATCATCTTCAATTATCAGTATTGTTTTTGCCATATTCTTATTATAC
This sequence comes from Patescibacteria group bacterium, assembly GCA_038063635.1. Taxonomy (GTDB): domain Bacteria; phylum Patescibacteriota; class Minisyncoccia; order Phycocordibacterales; family UBA9973; genus UBA9973. The sequence continues at coordinate 6,044 of JBBTUS010000017.1, forward strand.
TACACTAGTTAAAACTAGCGCAACTTATTCAGACCCTTTATAAATTGGTATTGTAAAAAAGAAAGTTGTGCCTTCACCCTTACCGCTTTCAAACCATATTTTACCTCCATGGTCTTCTATTATTTTTTTTGCGGTAAAAAGTCCTATTCCAGAACCGGCAGACTCCTTCTCTTTAGCAGTAGTATCGCGATAGAATTTTTCAAAAATATTTTTCTTTCCTTTTTCAGAAATTCCTATACCCATATCTTTTACTGAAACTTCCACAAAACCGTCTTTTTCTCTGAGCGCGATAAAAACTTTTCCATACTGATTGCTATATTTTATGGCATTCTCAAAAAGATTTTGTAAAACTATGGGAAATTTGTCCTTATCGGCATTTATCGTCGGCAATTTCATCTCAGGTTTTAGAAATATTATTTCCACCTTGTGCGCAAAAGCTTCTCCGGAAAAATCAAAAATAGAACTTTCAATCAGCTCGATTATATTTACTTCTGAAAAAGAATATTTTTTTTCAATAACATCATCTATTTTATTTGCCTGCAAGAGTTCAGTTACTATGCCTATGGCTCTGTCGTTATCTTCATAAGCCTTTCTCATTAAATTTTCTTGCTCAGCTGTCAATTTTCCCAAGTCCCCGTCTATAAACATTTTTATAATCCATTTTATAGCTGAAAGAGAAGTTCTAATCTGATGCGCGCCAACAGACATAAGGTCGGCTTTTATTGACTGACGTTTTATTAATTTTTCATTTTCTTCTTGCAGGGTTTTTATATCCGCTTGTTTGTCTGTTTCCATATAAATATTATAGCATCAAAATAGACGATGAACAAAATTAGCGGTATTCATTGTACAAAGTTCGAATGTATTTTGCTGATAATCCTGACGAAAGCTACTAATCGCACGCGCGGAGCACGTGGTGGCTCTGGATTGAATCATACGCTCCGATATGAATTCCGCCCAACGCCTCGCAGAGCCTCGGCGTTCCGCCCTCATCCCCATCGCTTCCCATGCATTTTTGTTTGGCGCGGGATTTCTTTTGAATTGAATGGGCGATGGGGATTCGGTCGGGTTTCTCCTAAGGGAGAAACTGGCGGAATTCAAATATAAGCACAAAAAACAATAGTTTTTTGTGCCTTACCAATCTCCTCAATAAGATCTGGAAATATGGTCTTTCTATTTAACAATGAGTAGTTCATAGTAAGGATAATAATTATTGTAGCTTTTCGGAAAATTTCGCAAAGTTATCGCCAAATAAAATTTCTTGCCCAATTTTCATGTCATGACGAAATTCAACGTTTTCTTTCTCAAACAACAATACCACGGATGACCCCATCTCAAAAAATCCTAAATCCTCTCCTTTCTGTATATTTATTGGAGAAGAATAATCATAAATAACACAGTTTTTATTTTTAGAAGTATTTGTTTGCAGGCGTGGTTCTTTAAATATTTTTATCTTTCCGACATTAAAGGCTCCAATAACAACAAAATAAAATAAGGATTTTTTAAAAAAGCATTCTAAAATGACTCGTTCATTTTTAATATAAAGATCTTTATTTTTTTCTAGTGATATTTTTTTAACAGACATAAGAGTTCCGGGTACATGAACAATTTTCTGGATTCGAAAATCAACAGGTGCATGAAAATGGTGATAATCTTTGGGAGACAGATAGAAATTCACAAACTTTCCATCTTCAATTTTTTTTGACTCTTGTATATCTATTGAACTAGTTAAGAAAGAGCGTAGGTCATATGAAAGTCCTTTTACCTGCAGAATTGTATTGTTTTTTAATGTACCATATTGTGCAATTGTTGAGTCAGTTGGTGAAATTAAAACATCAGGATCGATTGGGAAATTCCTCTGTTTTTTGAGATACCTTGTGAAAAGACGCTGGATAGATGAATAACTTTCAACATTATCAAAATCCTGTAAATCAATATTCAAATATTTTACAAAACAAATGTTTATTTGTTTTTGGAGAAACGATGGAAGCTCCACAGAGGCAATGACTCCGACTATTCTTGATATAATATTTAAAATTGTTTTCATATTTATTTTAGCAACTCATTAACCGAAACTCCAACAGCTTTCGCTAATCTTGCGATTAGTAGCTTTCGTCAGGATTATCAGCAAAATACATTCGAACTTTGTACAATGAAAAACTGCGGAGAGAGCGAGATTCGAACTCGCGGTCCTTTTAAAAGGACGACAGTTTAGTAAACTGTTGATTTAAGCCACTCATCCATCTCTCCTTGTTCATCTCGCCTATTTTTTCATATATCCTAAATTTATGCAGAAAGTATATCAGAAAAAATGAAAAAATGATAAGAACATGTTAGAGTAATTAAGTTATAAAATATATAAAAAAGGAGACGTGTCTGAGTGGTCTAAGGTACCTCTTTGCTAAAGAGGCAGGGGCTTTAAACCCCCTCGCGAGTTCGAATCTCGCCGTCTCCGCCAATTTTTATAAATACTATTTAAATTTCTTTCAAGAAATTATTTACTTCAGTTTTTGAATCTTTTTTTTCTAAAATAACTTTTTCAAGTAAATATAACATTGGAAGTTTTTTGTATTTTTTGCCGATTATTGAAATGAGAGGGGGTAAGGAAATCAACCCTTCACTTTTTAGAAAAGTGCCGCCTTTAGTGGAAATATCTATTCCAACTTTTTTATTTTGTGAATATTTGCTTGAAAGTGTGGCAATAAAATCACCCAATCCGGAAGTTCCGACGATTATTTTTTTATCTAGTCCCAAGATTGCCATAATTTGTTTCATTTCTTTTATTGCCTTTGCCGAAAGAAATCCCTTTAAATTATCATCTGCCGGCGAGTTGCTTATTATGCTAATGGCAAAAGTATAAATATTTTTTAAAATTCCGGAAAATGCTACAGAACGGACATTTTTAGAATATTCAAGTTTTAATTTTGTGCCTTCAAAAAGTTTTGAAACTTTTTCAAAAACTTTTTTGTCTTTTGACGCAAGAATAGCGAAGCTCATTTCATTTTTTAATATTTCTTTTGCCACCATCGGTCCTGAAAGTAAGGCATATTTTGCTTTTTTAATATTTTTTTCTATCATTTCATCGGCGCTTTCTTTGGAAGATGCGTTTATTCCTTTTGATAGAGAAATTAAAATAGTTTGAGAATCTATTTTATTCTCGGAGATTTTTTTTAAAGTTTCTTTTAAACACCATGATGGAACGCATAAAAATATAAAATTAGTTCCATTTAAGCACTCTTTTAGGGTCTTATGACTTTCATTTTTTGAGTTATCTTTGTCATAAACTTCAATCGTGTGTTTTTTTTCACTTTTGTTCAGCAAATAAATTATTGCTTGGCCTATTTGTCCATTTCCAATGATTGTGATTTTCATCCCGTTTAGAAGCAGATCGCGATCAACTCGCGTGTCTGACATGTTAAGTTATTAATTTTTCTAATATTTATTTTCATATTTTATTTATTTCTAAATTGCGATCGCGGCTTCTAACGGGATTCATCCTCTTAATTATATCTTTATTTATTCAATTATTCAAACTATTTAACATAATACAAATACAATTTATGTTATTATAATATAATGACATTTTTGGATAAGATAAAATATAGAATTTGGAAGATGATTTATTGGGTTTTTGTGCCAACGCAGAGAAATCTTTTAAAGCTGAATATTATTAGGCATGATAATAAAAGACAAAGGTACCATTTAGGCTGGCTTACTTCTAGTAAAACCTTAAATGAGCTAAAAGCGCACTTGAGCAAAAATTGGGGTTTTGGCAACCACTTTATATCTTGGGTGGACGAAGGACAGGTTCTGAGTTGGAGAAAATTGCCTGATTTTCACCACCAATATCATTTGCGTGTTTTTGAAGACGGTGAGATAAAAGGACATTTTGAATTTACGCCAGAAGCGCGTCCTATCTCTCACTTAAAAGCAAAATTAGAAGAAGAAAGAAAGGAAGAATTTTTTAAATTTTTAGGAGATTTTATAACAGAAGAAAAAACTGTATCGCATTTCAGGATGGACCCTGATGCTTTTGACCCTTATTCGCAAATCGCTTATAAAGTAAAAAAATAATTGAATTATTTTATTTTTTTTGACTCTGGCATCGCTAAATCCCAGAGCTTGCCGGCGATGTTGTTTGGTTTGCCAAAAAGAGGATAATGATGAAGGTCAATAAAAGGCAGACTATTGCATTCAATAATTCCGGAGTTTTTTTGTTCCTGCCAAGATTTTGTTATATCTTTCATTATAAAATCAACTCCAACCAGCGGGTCCTTCAAATAAGACCCGATATGTTCTAACATTTCTATATTATCGGGATGCGTTATGTCTGTAACTTCGGTTGTAGTTCCGCCGCAACCACGGCTTGTTTTTTGAGAGAAAGTGACAATTTGTCCATTTTTAGGGATTTCATCAATTCCAATGCTTTGCCTTTTTAATTCAATTTCGGCATCTTGGTCAATTATTATTTGATGATAAATTGGACCATTGCGTTCCGGTCTTTTATTTTCTTCTACCCAAAGTTCACGCAAGGTGCTTGTTCCATTGCCTGTGACTTTTGGCGCATCGCGTTGTATGACGCCAACTAATTTTTTTCCAACTAAAGTTCCACGGAAAAGATTTCCACTCAATTCTTCTTCTATAACGACAAGTGGCGAAAGCTTATTCGCTTTTTTAAATCCTAAAATTAAATCTTCTGCAGTATTCAAGTGTATGGTAGTATGCCTGCTTCTTGACCCCAGATTGGGTTTTGTTATTACCGGTTTTTTTATTTTATCAAAAATTTTTAATGCTTGAATTTTATTCCAAGCAACTCCGCCTTCCGCAACGGGAATTCCTTCTTTTTTAAATTTTTCCTTCATTATCCCTTTATTGTCCATCCATTTTAAAGATTCAGATTCTGTCGTATTTGGTCTGGGCAATCCGTCAAAGGTGATTATCTTTTCATTATATTCCGCTACATAAATGTCGCATATCGGACCTAAATGAAATTCTTTCATTTTTATCCCGCGTTTTTTTGCTTCTTCCCAAAAACATCTTGCGCGCCAAGAATTTTTCTTGCTTGGTTCATAAGAATAATGTCCAAGTTTTAAAAAAGTCATTATTTTAAAAAAGGGCATTGAGATTCTGCGCGAAATGGCTTCGGCTATGTTCTTGAAAAGCATTTCCATAAAACAAAAAAATGGTTCGCTGATTAAACCCATAACAACGCACATATATGCCACAAAATGTATTTCTTGAGCCGGTTCGCAGTCTTTGCAATGTTTCATCCCGTACGAAATAGGACGCGTACGCTTACGCTTCGTTGTCCTTTTTGTTATTTATAATATATTTAATCAATTTCATAACTTTATTTATTTTATGCGTCCCGTACGAAGTCTTGCTAAT
>JBBTUS010000018.1:0-10267 GCA_038063635.1 Patescibacteria group bacterium
ACGGGACGCATAAAATAAATAAAATTATGAAATTGATTAAATATATTATAAATAATAAAAAGGACAACGAAGTGTAAGCGTACACGTCCTATTTCGTACGGGATGAATATAAAATTTTTTAAATTTGAAAAGAGTTTTAAGAAAAAAGATTATCAAGTCAGTTTTGATATATATTGGAAAGTTATTCTTAATGCCGTTTTTATAATAATAATTATTTCTTTTATTTATGGTTTTTCTGTTTTTATGGAAATGAATAAAGATTATGTTTCTTCTGATGTTAATATGAATGAACAAGTTGAAAAAGACAGAAAGACAAGAATCGATAAAGTTTTAGAGTATTTTTCTGAACGAGAAAAAAAATCAGAGATTATTTTAAATTCTCCTTCACCAGTCGTTGACCCATCGATATAAAAGTGTTAATTTTAATATCGTTATACATTTAATATGCGCGGTTAGCTCAGTTGGTAGAGCAACCCGTTTACACCGGGAAGGTCGTAGGTTCGAGTCCTACACCGCGCACAAATTGAATTTTTATGAATACTATATTGATTAGGGTTAGAACTTTATGTTATAATCCCTATATGCCATATAAAAATAGGGAAGATTTATATAAAGCACAAAAAAGGCATAGAATTAAAATAAGAAAGAAATTACTTGAATTTCTTTCTTTAAAATCTTGTATTGATTGTGGAGAGAACGATCCAATTGTTCTTGAATTTGATCATAAGAATACTGATAAAAAATTTAAACAAATATCTAATATGTTGTCTGGGCATTATTCATGGGAATCACTACAAAGAGAAATAAAAAAATGCGAAATTCGTTGTGCTAATTGTCATAGACGCAAGACTTATTTACAGTTTGGACACTTTGGAAAAACAAAGTCTTTGTAGTATATTAAATAAGTTCTTTCCTAATTTTGCCCTCGTAGTTTAATGGATAAAACAAAGCTCTTCTAAGGCTTTGATGGAGGTTCGATTCCCCCCGAGGGCACAAATCGCAGAAAGCAGACAAACAGCTTTGTCTGCGAGCGATTTGTGAGCTGGATTAAGTTTCATCAGTAGATGAAACAGCGAGGCGGAGTCTCGAGATTTTTCTGCAGAAAAATACTTGTGACCAAGATACTTATGAAAATAAAAATCCTATATGAAGATTCTAATATTTTAGCCATAGACAAGCCGTCGGGTATCTTGGTACACCCTGACCAAAAGAGCAAAGAAAAAACAATTCTGGATTTGTTTCTGAAAAAATATCCAAAAATAGAAATAGTGCACCGTCTGGATAAAGAAACCTCAGGTGTTATGTTGCTGGCTAAGAATAAAAAAACCTATGAATTTTTAAAAAGTCAATTTTCCGCCCCCGCCCTAGAAATCGCTCAAGGCGGGTTGGCGGACAGGCAAAATAGAATAAAAAAAACCTACATTGCAATCGTTAATGGATGGGTAAAAAATGACCATGGAATAATAAATAAACCGATTGGCCGAAGCCCGAAAGATTTTCGCCGCCATCTTGCCGGTCGTGGCGTAAGAGGGGAGCTTCGTGAAGCCATTACTGAGTATAAAGTTTTAAAGCGGTTTGAACTAGAAGCAGAGGATTGTAATTTTTTTTATGCGCGAGGGTCCCAACCCGTACTCGGGGAAGGGCGCAGTGCTAAAAAAAATTACAATGCTCCGCTTAAATTTTCTTATTTGGAAATCCATCCCAAAACCGGACGGACACATCAAATCCGCGTTCATATGAAATATCTAAATCATCCCGTTGTTTGCGACTCTTTATATAATCCAAAAGGCGCCTGCCCGCTAGGGTTAAATAGATTAGCGCTTCATGCGAAATCCATAGAATTTAAAAACCTAAAAGGAAAAATCGTAAAAGTGGAATCACCTCTGCCTAAAAAATTCAAAAAACTTGTCGACGTGGCAGGTTGACAAGTTTCTAAGGTTTACTAAATTTTGCCAAAATTGCAAAAATAACCTGCTTATGTTAGATTAAAACGACTACTTGTCCCGTTAAAAAATTATGGGAGAGTAATTGAATCAATAAAATATTATCATTTAATTTTTTAACGGGATGGCAGATAAAAAAGAGAATAAAAAAATTCAAATTAAATTTGAACCAATAGATTTAAAGGCTCGCAAGGCTCTTGATTTTCATTCTGGCGATACAGTGCAAGTTTGGTCTAAAATATTGGATGAAAAAGGCAAAGTCAGATTGCAAGCATTTGAGGGCATAGTGCTTGCCAGAAAACATGGGACAGAAACAGGCGCTACTTTTACGGTTCGCAGAGTAGCTTCAGGTGTTGGCGTAGAAAGAATTTTTCCGCTTTATTCTCCAGTTATTGATAAAATTGAAATTATTAAGAAATCTCGCGCTCGAAAGTCAAAGCTTTATTACATTAGAACAAAAGCGATAAAAGATGTCCGCCGAAAATTACGCTCAACCGTATATGAAGAAGAAATGAGTGTAGAAAAAAAAGAAGAATAAAATAAAAAAATAATTAAATTAAAAATCCCCAGTGAAAACTGAGGATTTTTAATTTGTGAAAATATGATAAAATAAGATAATGCGCGAGTGGTGAAACTTGGTATACACGTATCCTTGAGGTGGATATGCCCTTACGGGTGTGGAGGTTCAAGTCCTCTCTCGCGCACCAAAATTAAAAATTTAATTAAAATATTATGCTTTACACAAAAAAAGGAGACAATGGAACAACAAAAACATTCAGCTGCAACCAGCGAATTTCCAAAAGCTCTATAATTGCAGAGGCTCTTGGCGCATTAGATGAAACAAATTCCTTTCTTGGTCTTTGCAAGGTAAAATCAAAAAAAGAAAAGCTAAAACTTCCCGATGATTCTTCTTTTGCGCAGACGATACATAATGTCCAAAAAAATCTTTTTATTGTTCAAGCGGAACTTGCCGGAGCGTCTATGTCTATAGAAGAAGAAAAAGTAAAAGAATTGGAAATCATTATTGATTCCATAGAAAAAAAACTTCCACCGATAAAAACATTTTTTATTTCCGGAGGTACGGAACTTGCTTCTATTTTTGATATTGCGCGCACTATTTCTCGCAAAGCGGAAAGAAGGGTTGTGGGGGCAATAGAAGAAGGAAAAATCCCTGTAACTAAATCTACTCTCGCGTATTTAAATCGCCTCTCAAGTCTTCTTTATGCTTTAGCTAGACTTACGAACCATAAATTTGGTATAAATGAAGAAAGTCCTGACTATAAATAGGGCTTTGATTGTATATGGAGACATTAGTGTAGGAGTAACACAGTTCCCTGTGGAGGAATTATCATGGGTGCAAATCCCATATGTCTCCCAATGTTTTAATTTAATAACATATTAATTCTTTAGAATTTAGAAGATTTTTTTGTTTTATATAATGTATAATATAGAAACATGAAAGAACTAAAACCATTTCCAGAGCCGGTATCTTTTAAAAAACTAATTGGTCCAAGTTTTGTTATTCTTGCCCTTGGGCTTGGCTCCGGAGAGGTTATTTTATGGCCTTATTTGACGGCTAACTATGGTTTGGGTATTGCATGGGGGGCAATTTTGGGAATTACTTTTCAGTATTTTATGAATATGGAAATTGAGCGCTATGCTCTAGTAAAAGGCGAGAGCGTTTTTGTCGGTATTTATAAATTATTTAAACCGGCAGTTTACTGGTTCATTATTTCAACCTTTATCGGCTTTGGTCTGCCGGGAATTATTGCCGCTTCAGCTAAGGTGATAGCTAGTATTCTTGGTGTGGAAAATTTTAAATGGATTGCTATTTTATTTTTACTGCTTATTGGATTAATTTTAAGCATAGGCAAGACTGTATATAAAACAATGGAACGTATTACTAAAATCACTATTCTAGCCGGAGTCCCGTTTATATTTTTATTGGCTGTTTTTTTGGCTACAAAAACTGATTGGTCCGCATTGTTTAGCGGGATAATGGGCAAAGGCGAAGGCTTTTGGTTTTTACCTGAAGGAATAAGCATTGCCACTTTTCTGGCCGCCTTCGCTTATTCCGGCGCCGGCGGAAACCTTAATTTAACTCAATCAATTTATATAAAAGAAAAAGGTTATGGCATGGGAGTTTATTCGCAAAAAATCGCCAGTTTATTTTCTAAAGAAAAAGGAAATGAAATTGTTTTAGATGGCGTAGATTGTGCTGTTACTCTGGAAGATGTTAGTCGCTTTAAAAAATGGTGGAAATTAATCAGTGTTGAACATTTTTTCATTTTTTGGTTTCTGGGTATTGTTTCTATGATTTTTCTGATGCTTTTATCTTATACGACCACTTATGGCCTAGCTAGCAATGCCGAGGGAATTAATTTTGTTATAAGTGAAGGAGCCGTTATAGGACAAATGATATTTCCATTTGTTGGCATTTTATTTTTAATAGTGGTTTCAATTATGTTGTTTCAGACACAATTAGGAGTTATGGATTCAACTTCCCGCATAATGGCGGAAAATGTGGCTATTAGAAAATTAAATGGCAAGGAAAGCGGAAAAATCAATCTTTCTAAAATATATTATTCATTTATTTGGGCGCAAATCGCCTTTGGAATAATTTTATTTTTGTTTAATATTTATGAACCAAAAACATTAATAATTTTAGGCGCGGTCATTAACGCTTTTGCGATGTTCGTGCATCTGGCTTTGGTTTTTTGGCTTAATAATAAAAGTTTGCCAAAAGTTTTTCGCCCCAACTTGATGCGAAAGATTATTATTGGAATTATTTTTATTTTTTTTGGCGTATTCAGCTTCATTGTTCTATGGGATAAATTTTTTAAATAGGTTTTATTGCTGGCTATTTGATTGATTTTGGTATATTATATTAATAATATTAAAATTAATCAAATATTTTAAAATATATGGAACCAAAAAAAATATTATTTTTTCATAGATTGTCTTTTGTAACATTATTTGTAACATTATTCGGGTCTCTTTTCTTTTTTCTGCCTTATATGTCTGTAACTATTGAAGCCAGCAAGGGATTTTTACTTTCAGTCGGCATAACGCTTTCAATATTTTTTTGGCTTATAGCTTGTCTTGGGGAAGGAAAATTTACAATTCCAAAAGATAGATTGATTTTATTTGGAGCATTAATTCCGCTTATATTTTTAATAGCTTCATTTTTTTCATCATCATCATATATTTCGCTTTTCGGCAGGGGTTTTGAAATAGGCACTTTTGGTTCTATGTTGATTTTATTTCTCCTTTTCTTTTTATCATCAATTTATTTTCAGACAGAAAAACGCTTATGGTATTTTTTTAAAGGATTGTTTTTTTCCGCGATTGTCTTAGCAGTTTTTGAAATTATAAATTTATTTATCGGCTTTGAAAGATTTTTCCCCGGAATATTGAATGGCGTTTCTTACGGCAATCTTATTGGCAGTTGGAGTAATTTTGCTTTATTCTTTGGCCTCATTGTTCTTTTTTCTTTATTTACGCTTGAATTTTTAAAGACTAAAGGAATATTTTTATTTATTCAATATGCTCTATTGGCAATTAGCGTATTTTTTCTTATAATTCTAAATTTACCGTTTGTGTGGTTATTGGTTGGCCTATTTTCTTTAATTCTTTCTGTTTATAGCATTTCTTCAAAACAAACAAAAATTAATACAGAGGAAGAAGAGGAAAAAAAGAAGAAGTTTCCATTTACTTCTTTAATAATTTTGTTTATTTGTCTTTTCTTTTTAATTGGAAATAATTCAGTTGAATCTTTGATTTCCAAATATATAAATATACCAATTACAGATGTTCGACCTTCTATTGTTTCTACGTCAACAGTAGCTTATAAGGCACTTTTATATAATCCGTTGTTTGGAACTGGTCCAAATACTTTTTCTATTGATTGGGCATTATGGCAACCAAAAGAAATTGCCCAAACAGCTTATTGGAATACAAGTTTTGACAATGGGTTTAGTTTAATTTTGACATTTGTCGCGACCGTCGGCATACTTGGCGTTGCTTTAATATTGCTTTTCATTATAGTTCTATTAACCCGTCAAATACAATCATTTCGGATAGCGATGAACGACAATCTTTCAAGTTATTTTTTTGCAACGATATTCATGATGTCTATTTATGCATGGGCAACTATAATATTTTATACTCCAAATATTGTGATGCTTATACTGGCATTTTCTTTAAGCGGAATATTGATGGGTGTATTAATTTATAAAAAAGCAATACCAGTAGTAAATGTTTCTTTTTTAAGAGACCCGCGCCACAGCTTTTTTGCAATTTTAGGAATAATTATTCTGGTTATTGCAACAATTTCGGCAACATACATATATATTGAAAAATTTACTTCGGTTATTTATTTTTCAAAAGGATTAAATAGCAGTGGAAATACAATTGAAACATTTTCTAATGCGGAAAAAATGTTTTTAAAGGCCATTGCTCTTGATAAAAATGACATATATTATAGAGGATTGTCACAAATATATATTAAACAAATTGAAGTTGTAGTTAATGATAAAACAATTTCACAGGATATGCTAAAATCAACTCTTCAGAGATTGGTAAGCAATGCATCAGAGTCCGCTAATTTAGCTGTGAGTCAAAATTCAAAACAATATTTAAATTATATAAATTTAGGCGATGTATTCAGTTTTTTTGTGTCACTATCAGTCGAGAATAGTTACGAGAACGCTGTTTTTGCTTATGATAAGGCTCATAATTTATCTCCAAACAATCCGGCGCCCCTTTTCTCCAGGGCAAGCTTGGAGTATTTAAATAAAAGTAACAGCAAAGCTGAGAAATTTATTCAACAAGCTCTTTTATTGAAACCTAATTATGCTGATGCCATGTTTCTCTTGGCGCAAATACGAACTGATGAAGGAAATATTCCGGAAGCCGTAGCTCAAGCAACTCGCGCAAGCCAATTGAATCCAAACGACCCGACTGTTTTTTTTAAACTTGGATTACTTAAATACAATAATTCCGATTATGCCGGCGCAGTTAGCGCTTTTGAGACGGCCGTGATTTTGGATAATTTATATTTAAATGCAAGATATTTTCTTGGGCAATCATATAAAAAAGTTGGACGTAGCGATGATGCTTTAGTTCAATTTAAAATTTTGAATAAAATTATTCCCGACAACGAAGATGTTAAAAATGCTATAAATTTATTTTCTAAAACGTCAGCGGAAACACAGGCAACCGAATAAAAGGTATTAAACCTTTTGATTCGACGTCGACTCGGACGTCGTGAACGAGATTACTCGTTCACACGCTCCTCGCTCGTCGAAATAAAAAATATTACCTCCTTAAAGGGCAAAGAATAATCAATTCTCCTATTATTTTTTGCGCATTAAAAAAGTTATTAGACGTTATCCACACTGCAATTAACAATTTTTTTTGCTGTTTTTAAAATATTGAAATAATATATATTAAGCAAAATAATATATATGAAAATCAATAAAAATAAAAAAATAGTTGTTGGAGTTTTTATTTTTGTTTTTCTTTTGATGCTATTTTCTTTTTTAATAGGAGATGCTTTTGCGGTTACAGTTACAGATAATGTAGTTGTTACTCTTGATGTTACAACAGGCATTACTATTTCAGACGGGTTGCCTGTTACTATGTCTCCTAACATAGGTATTACTTCTAACGGAGCAATTGGCAGTTCATCTTGGATTGTTAAAACCAATGCGGCATTAGGATATACTCTAGCGGTAAAAGCGGATGCGTCTCCGGCTCTTAGGGTTTTAGCTGTTCCAGCAAATAATTTTGCCGATTATACGGAAGCTGTTTCTGGCACGCCGGAATTATGGTCGGTGGCTAGCGGAGCAAAAGAATTTGGATACTCAGCATATGGAACTGACACATCTACTGCCACATGGGGAACATCAGCTTCTTGCGGAGCGGCAGGCGTACCGGCAGTCGCTCAAAAATATGTAGGGTTTTTAATAACAGATAAAATGATTGCCACTCGCGCGACAGTCACTCCTACTTCCGGTGTAACTACAACAATTTGCTTTGCGGCGGAACAAAATGGAATTTATGCGCCTTCCGGAACTTATACCGCCACTGTCACTGCCACTGCTATAACATTATAAAATACGCATTTGTTCCGCATTTATGAAAAAAAATTTACATATTATTATTTTCACATCATTTTTCTTATTAGGATATCTTGTTTTCCAAAGATATTCTTTCGCTTTTGAAAAAACTAAAATAGACATATTGCCGCAGAATGATTTTGTTGTTGAACCGGGAAAAACGGAAGTTTTTTTAGATGGAGGAGAGACCGTCATAAAAAGCATTACAGTTACCAATCGCATAGATAGAAAAATTAGATTTAAACTTAGCACAGAGGACTTTATAGGCACGGAAAACAAAGAGCAACCATTGGTATTATTAGGCGATGAAAATAGCCCGTATTCCCTTAAAGATTTCATTATACCTGAAATAAAAGAATTTGAATTAGAACTTGGTGAAAGAATTACCATTCCTATAAAAATATCTATTCCCATAGATGCCGAACCAAGGGGTTATTATGGAGCGCTGATTGTTTCAAATGACCCAAGCTTGCAAGCGGAAGAAAATTCCAAAGAAATAGTGGGAAAAACAAAAATTATTTCTCGCATCGGGTCGCTTTTTTTGCTTAAAATCAATGGAGAGGGAAAAGAAGAAGGTTCTATTGAAGATTTTAAAACAATCGGGCCTAAAAAAATATTTTATGAAAAAAGGCCGGATGGATTTGAAATTGCATTTAAAAATTCCGGCAATGTTCACTTAGTTCCTTATGGAACAATAACAATTAGAAATTTGTTCGGCGCAACTATTAAAACATTGCCGGTGGACGCTTATTTTGTGCTTCCGGATTCTATAAGGTATCGGGAAATAAAATGGACTGATGGGTTTAGTCTTGGCCGTTATACCGCAGTTCTATCTTTGAATAAAGGTTATGGTAATGAATATGACAATGCCAAATTAGCATTTTGGATATTGCCATGGAAAATATTGCTTATGATATTTGTTGGAATTTCATTAATTGTTGCTACTGTATATTATTTACTTACGCGTTTTGAATTAAGAAAAAAATAAAAAAATGAAAAAGCTTATAACATCCATTCTAAAGAAAAGAAGCATCATGATTTTTCTCTTAATCTCTTCTTTTATAATACCTCTATATGTAATCCTTGCGGAAACTATGCAAAGCGCAAATTATAAAATTCCTTCTGACACTGTTAATGTCGGCGGACAGAGTTCTTCAAGCTCTAACTACATGCTGGGCGACACTTTAGGAGAAACAGGCACAGGAGATTCAAATAGCGCCAACTACTATTTGCATGCGGGATTTTGGCAAATGCAAGAAAGTTACATCGCTATTTCAAATCCTTCCGATTTAATACTGACTCCCATTGGTGGAATAAACGGTGAAGCAAGCGAAGGAACAATATCTTGGCAGGTAATAACGGATAATTCCGCTGGTTATAGCATGAGTATAAAAGTTACGACTACTCCAGCGCTTACATCCGGCTTAGATTCTTTTGCTGATTACATTCCAGGCGGAGCGGACCCCGATTATAATTTTTCTATTGTTTCTACCGCATCAGCTTTTGGGTTTTCCCCGGAAGGAGTTGACACAAGTACGCGTTTTAAAGACAATGGCTTAATATGCAACACTGATATAGGAGAAACCCTAGGCAAATGCTGGGATGGACTTTCTACTTCACCCAAGGTAATCTTCCAAAGAACAACCAGCAATCATCAAGCAGGAAGCGCCGCGACGGTTCGTTTTCGCGCAGAATCAGGGTCAAACCATATTCAAACTGCAGGCAGTTATACCGCTCCAATTATCGTAACTGCTATAACGTTATAATAATAATGAAACTATTTACAAAAATCATTTTATTCTTTTTCATACCATTTTTGTTTAACAGCAATATTGTCCCTCTTTATGCCGGGTCAAATTCTATACAAATAGATTTAGGAGTCAGCGGATGCAACAGCAATGGCATATGTGAAGCGGAAGAAACTATGCTTAGTTGTCCGGTTGATTGCGTTGTTCCTCCGGGAGGAAGCGGCGGTATGATTATATTATCGGAGCAAAATATTTATTTATATAATCTATCCATAGAACCGGACTTTACTACTTCAGTTATTCGCTGGAATAGCTCTCTTAGTACTATCAGCGCAATAAAATGGGGTGAAACGGCAGAAGTAAAAGAGGGGACTCTTAGCAGTGTTGTTTTTACCAGAGACCATAGAATTGAAATAATAAACTTGAAACCGGGAACGATGTATTATTTTACAAT
>JBBTUS010000019.1:0-8739 GCA_038063635.1 Patescibacteria group bacterium
GTAAGCGTACGCGTCCTATTTCGTACGGGATGAATAAACATAAAACACAGACAAAAAAAGATAGCGGGAAAATGAAAGATTTATCATCGCCCAAAGGAATGCGGGATATTATGAATGAAGAATTTTATAATTTTCAAGGATTCTTTGAAAAAGCTCAAGAAGTCGCCGTCTATTATGGCTTTAAACCAATTGATACCCCAATTCTTGAACATGAAAAAGTGTTCACTTCAGGCATAGGTGAAGGAACAGACATAATAGACAAAGAAATGTACACCTTAAAAACTAAGGGTGGCGACCACTTGGCGCTCAGGCCTGAACACACTGCCTCTTTAATGCGCGCTTATATTGAACATGGAATGCAAACAATGCCTCAACCAGTAATGTTTTATCAATACGGCCCGACTTTTCGTCATGATAATCCACAACGCGGACGATATCGACAATTCTTTCAATTTGATTTAGATTCTTTAGGGTCTGATAAAAGTATTATGGATGCTCTGGTTATAAAAGTTGGAATGAGCATCTTGGAGGAAGCTGGCGCGCAAGACCTTTCAATTTCTATAAATTCTATCGGCGACAGAGAATGTCGAGGCGCATATTTAAAAGAACTTACAAGTTATTATAAAAAACACATAAATACCCTGTCCGCCACCGATCGTGAACGCTTAAAAACAAATCCGCTCCGCATATTGGATTCTAAAGAAGAAAAAACAAAAGAAGTAAATGAAAATGCGCCAGATTCAATAAGTTTTTTGTGCCCGGCTTGCAAAAAACATTTTAAAGAAGTTTTGGAATACTTGGAAGATATGAATATTCCTTATAATATAAATAAAAGTTTGGTGCGCGGACTTTCATATTATACTCGCACAGTTTTTGAGGTATATGCAAAAAATGAAGAAGAAGGAGAATCACCGGTGCAGATAGCCGGGGGTGGCCGATATGATTATTTGGCCCGTCAAATTGGCGGTAAAAAAGATGTTCCAGCAGTTGGATTTTCCATAGGAGTGGATCGCATAGTAGCGAGTCCTTGGTATAAAAAACTTTCACCCAGAATAATAAAAAAACCAAAGATATATTTTATTCAGCTTGGAGCGGAAGCAAAATTAAAAAGTTTGGCAATAATAGAAATACTGCGTAAGGCGCATATTCCTATAGCTCAATCACTTTCAAAAGATAGTTTGGGTTCTCAGCTGGCAATAGCTGAAAGACTGGCTATTCCTTATGTATTAATATTTGGATTAAAAGAAGCATTAAGTAATTCAGTCATAGTGAAAAATATGTCCAACAGGTCTCAAGAAACTATAAAACTCTCCGAACTTTTAGAATACCTGAAAGAAATTAAATGAGTGAAAATCAATGAGAATAGCGAATATAATTTTCCTTACCCCGTACATAATTTATATTTAACTTTAAAATATATATTTGTTAAAATCAGTCATGAAAAAAATCCTTCAAAAAGATGAAAAAGTTCTAAGACAAGTCGTCAAAGATGTTAATTTGACTAAAATAAAAAGTCCTAAAATACAAAAAATCTTAAAAGAGATGTTAGTTGCCTTAAGAAGTCAAAGCGACGGAGTAGCAATAGCAGCTCCGCAGATAGGGTATCTTCTAAGTATTTTTATTGTTTCCGGAAAAATTTTTCATAAAGATTTTTTAAAAGAAGGAGACTTAAGTAAAATTCCAAATAAAGACATACCTTCTGATTTAGTATTTATTAACCCAAAAATTTCTAAACTTTCAAAAGAAAAGGAATGGTTAATGGAAGGATGCTTATCTGTTAGATGGTTATATGGCAAGACTCTCAGGTCAAAAAAGACAACAATCTCAGCTTATGATAAAAACGGCAAAAAATTTACCAGAGGCGCAAGCGGATTACTTGCGCAAATTTTTCAGCACGAAACGGATCATTTAAAAGGAATTCTTTTTATTGATCACGCAAAAGATATAACAGAAGAACTTCCACGCTCAAAAATAAAAAATGGATAAAAAAATAAATTTTATATTCTGGGGAACACCAGATGTAGCATCTAAAACATTAGAGATTCTTAAAGAAAATGGTTATATGCCATCGCTTATTATTACTTCACCTGATAAACCTCAAGGACGTAAAATGATTTTGACCCCCCCGCCTGTAAAGGTTTGGGCAACAGAAAATAATATTCCATACTTGCAACCGGAGAAGTTAGATAAAATCGGCTTGGGAAATGTTTTTACGACCTCTTCGCAGGCTGACGAGCCGAGAAAAGCAATTTTCCAGCAGGAAAATATGCGTGAAAGTAAAAATATTCCACAAGCCGATTTGAACATAGTCGTTGCATATGGAAAAATTATTCCTGAAGATATTATTAATTTGCCCAAATTTGGTTCTATAAATATCCACTATTCTCTGTTGCCAAAATATCGAGGCGCTTCTCCTGTTGAATCTGCAATATTAAATGGCGACACAGAAACAGGAATCACTATCCAAAAAATGGAATATAAAATGGACTCTGGCGCAATTATTGCTCAAAAAAAAGCAGAAATAAAGAATGACGAAAAAGCTCCAGATTTACGAAGCCGTTTAATTAAAGTAGGCGGAGAACTTTTAGTAAAAATCTTGCCTGATTTTATAAATGGAAAAATTAAAGCAATTCCGCAAAACGAAAATGAAGCCACTTATTGCAAGAAAATAAAAAAAGAAGATGGTCTGATAGACTTAAATGATGCTGGAGTAAAAAATCACAATAAATTCAGGGCTTATGCTATTTGGCCAAGAACTTACTTCTTGGAGAAAGGAAAAAGAATAATAATCACTGACGCGATACTAAAAAACAACTTATTTATAATTAAAAAGGTGATTCCTGAAGGAAAAAAAGAGGTGGATTTTAAAGAATTCTAAAAAATTATTTTCTCCAATTATTAATTCCTTTTACTATATCTTTTATCTTGCGAGCGCCTTTATGAAATAAAGAAATTTTTTTGTCTTTATTCTTGCTTATTTCTCTAAATAAATTTTCTTTGACATCATCAATCGCTTCATATAAATCTTGTTTATTCACACTAGAATAAAATTTCCTCCCTTTTATATTTATTGAACAATCAGCATGAAATACTTCACCTCCCTTATGATGGTGAGTTGTCTTAGACAGACTAAAAAGAACCTGTACTTCTCCACTTTCTGATTCTATTTGAGAAAGCATTTTATCTAAATTGGTGATTCGTTTTACCACATAATCATGTATGGCTGGCGTTATTTCTATGTTTTTCGCTTGAAAATTTATTTTCATATTTCTATATAATTAAATTAATAATAATTACAATTTCATTCCACGAACAAGAGCATTCATTATGATATCTAT
This sequence comes from Patescibacteria group bacterium, assembly GCA_038063635.1. GTDB lineage: Bacteria > Patescibacteriota > Minisyncoccia > Phycocordibacterales > UBA9973 > UBA9973. Next base: position 3,339 of record JBBTUS010000019.1, read on the forward strand.
TTTCATCGTAGCAACTCCGATTACTGTGTCTGCCCCTCCGTAATAAATATAAAGAAGTTTATCCTTTAAAACCATCCCGCATGGAAATACCACATTATTCACAATTCCTATTTTTTCATATTTTTCTACCGGTTCAAAAATCGGGTCAGTTGAACGAGAAAGCACTATCGCCGGATCTTTAAGGTCCAACAGTACTGCGCCAACTCTGTAAGTATTGTGGCCTCTTGAAACACCATGATAAAGCAATAACCAACCATATTTTGTCTTTATTGGCGGAGCAGTAATTCCAACTTTAGAACTATCCCAACAATTAATCCTAGGACCAATAATCCTTATGCATTTTTTTACTGTTTCTTTGGAAAAATCAAGGGTTTTGAAATAATCGCCGCATATTTCATTACCAACTCTATGCATAATAAAATATCCGTTAGCTAATTTTTCCGAAAAAATACAAGCATCTTTATCATCAAAACTAGCTGGTGTAATAATATATGGTTTCTCCCATTTCCATTCATGAGCCAAAAAGTTTTTTTCTGTGATTGAAGTAACAGCAACCCTAGGAGGACCAATACCGTCAAAAGCTGTGTAGCACATATAGATATTTTTACCAATTTTTGTTAAACGCGGGTCTTCACATCCGGAATTTGCATTATCTATTTTTTTATTTTCAAAATCTTCACGAGGTATATAAACCGGATTATTAATACGCTCCACAATCTCAAAACCATTTTTTATCGACGCGTAACCAATTGATGAAGTATTATCGTTTGATAACGTACGATATAAAATATGAGTTTTCCCTTGAAGATAAATAGCGGCTGGATTAAAGGTGGCTTTTGCCTCCCATGGATGTTCCGGTTTAGGAGAAATAATCGGGTTTTTAGAATATCTTTTGAATTTCCAATCTTCTGTAAGATTTGGATGCATAGTAGAAATAAGGTCAGTTAAACCAACGCGCGCCGAACATACCGTAGTATCAGCAGCTCCATAATATATAGTAAGAATATCTTTTTCCAAAAGCGCGCCGGTTGGAAAAATAACATTTGAAACATAACCTGATAATTCATATTCTTCTTCGGGTACAAGCAATGGACCGCTTGTCCTGCCAATTATTTTTTTAGGGTTTTTAAAATCAAGCAAAAGAGCTTCAACCCCAAAGATTCTATCCATTTTATCCGGATGTTCAAAATAATTTTGAATATGAGAATAAATAAGCAACCAGCCATATTTTGTCTTTATCGGCGGAGCTCCAACTTCAACATGGTCATATTTATTACGACGAGGGTCAATCACATAATCATCAATATTTTTATTCCATTTCTCCCAAAATAAAGGTTCCCATAATTCTTTCATTTCATTAACTTGAGCAATAACCATTTTTGCCGGGGGTGAATCAGTATGGGCTGAAAAGATAACCGTAATTTTTCCATCAATTCTTTCCGGAAAAAGCGTCATGGCTTTTGCATTAAAAGGAGTGATAAAGTGTCTTTCGTCAACTTTTTTTAAATCACGAGAAATTGCCACCGCAACTTTTATTCCTTCCGGTCCAAGCGGATATTTAGAAATTGCGGTATAAAAAATGTAATATAAGCCCTCAAAATAGGTCACTCTGGGGTCTTCGCAGCCAAACTGGTCCCATTCTTCTTTTGGCAAGATAAAATGAGTTCTATCCGTAAAATGTATTCCGTCTTTGCTCTTTCCTATTCCAATAACGGAAAGTTGATGCGGATTTCGTATTTTATCTACCGCCGAAATAGCGCGATAAAGACCGTATATAGTTTTACCGCGTTTGATTGGACAAAGGTTAAAAGTTGCGGATTTTTCCCAGTAATGATCTCCATCAGGCATTAAAAGCGGGTTTTCTTCTGATCGTTTTACAACAAACATATTAATTTTTAATTTTTCCCTTTCTTTAATTTAGTAATACGAACAGACATAAGGTCTTTCAAGAAAAGTTTTAGATTTGCCGTGGCAACGCAAGAAACCATATCTGCCCCGCCGTAATATATAAACAAGGTATCGTCCCCGCCCGAACGACCGTCCGGTCGGGCGGGTTTTACAACTGCTCCGCCTGAATATATAACTCCAGATTTATATCCTTGATTTTCATAAAATGCATCCGGCTCAAGTATTGGTTCTTTAGACCTATAAAGCACTTTTGTAGGGTCTTTTAAATCTAAAAGCATAGCCCAGAGTTTATAACGATGCGTTTCATGAGGCTCCATAGCATGATAAAAAATAAGCCATCCATGTTTTGTTTTTATTGGAGCTCCGCCTATGCCGCGCATTCCCTTTTCTCGAAGTTTCCATTTGGGATGGTCTTGATGAATGCTGTTTATAAACTTCTTTCCATTAAAAGAATTCATATCATCCACATATTCAATCATAATTTCCGGAGAAATACTGTGGATGATGGCATATTTACCATTAATCTTTTCAGGAAAAATAACCCAATTCTTATTAATTTGTCCAGGCGGTGAAATCAAAACAGGTTTTTTCCAATTCCATTTCTTATTTAAAAAATCTTCTAAACTTATGGAAGTCAGACCTATACGCACAGAACCCCATCCATCAAAAGCTACATAGGTCATATACAACATATCGCCAATTTTTGTAATTCGCGGATCTTCCGCTCCTCCGTTCCAGCCGCCACCCGAACCATAAAAGACCGGCTTATCATTTGTTGTTGGAAAATTTCTATGAGTAAAAATAGGTTTAAATATTCTGTCAGAAAGATTATATCCGTCTTTACTTGATGCGTATCCTACGGTGGAAACATCACCTAAACCAACAGCCCTGTATAATATATGCACCTTGCCATTATTTATAAAAGCTGTTGGATTAAATGTTGCTCGTGATTCCCAATACGTGCCACTGGCCGGAAAAATTATAGGATTACCGACAAAACGTTCAAGATTTTTTGTAGATTTCTTTATAACTTTTTTTGTTCTTAATTTCTTTTTAAGAGTTTTAAAAGAAGAGCTTTTGGAGCTTTTAATTTTTTTCTTTTTTAAAATTTTCTTTTTTAAAATCTTAGCCATATTTTTTAAACCCTTCCATATTTGTCTTTATAACGAACGATATCATTCTCATTAAAATCTCCGGTAGAAATTTCAAGCACCTGCAAGCCCAAAGGCCCCGCTGCTAAACTGTGCTTAATGTGAACTAAAATATTATATTCATCCCCTTCTTTTAAATTATATTCTTTATCATCTATGTAAGCAACGCCATCACCTTTTATAATATGCCAAAATTCAGCGTGCTTGTTGTGACTTTGTAAACTTAAAGATTCATTAGGTTTAACAGTAATGATTTTTACGGTTGAAGAAACATTATGAGTAAATTGGCGAAAGTTGCCCCAAGGTCGTTTCTCTTCATAAATACTAATATTTTCCATATAATATGATTATAATATAGAAACACATTTAAACCAAGAATAGTTATTTTTTGTTTTTATTCTTAATTTTATTGGGGTATTCTTTTAATAAGTCGGAAGAGCTTCTGATTTTACCCCCCCGTCCTAAATTAAAAACCATTTCAACGCCAAGCTCTTTGCATAGTTTAAATTCCGGAATATTATCTGCAAACCTATCACCGCCGTTGGCAAAAATATGCGGTCTGATTTTGCGCAACTCCCTGCAAATGCTTATGTCTTTTGTGTTTTTAGAATGTCTTGTAATTACCACTTCATCTACCGAGGACAGCGCCTCAAGAATTTCTTTGCGTTCTTTAGCTAACATAAATTCTTTCCCCTTTTTTTTCCTAATCCAATTATCATTATTTAAAACTACAATCAACTTGTCTCCCAGTTTTTTGGCTTCTTCAAACAATCGCACGTGTCCAATATGAATAGGGTCAAATCCCCCACTGACCACTACCACTTTTTTTTCTTTTTTCATATTTTTAATCATATTTTAAAATATTTTAATATCATCATTATAATAAACTTATTTAAAATAATCTAGGATAGCCCTAAATAATAAAACCCCCACAAAATTGTGGGGGTTTTATTATTTTATTTTTTTGTATGAGTATCTATCTCCGTATGAGTATCCATCTGCGTATTGAGGTAAGGTTTTGGATAAAAATACTTTCTAAAGATTAGAATCAATAACAATATAATAATTAGAATCAGCAACCAGCCAAGCAGTCCGATTTTAAGAAATCCTGAGAAAAAGGCCGCGGCTGAAAGTGAATTGTTGCCTTCAAGATTGTTTAATACATAAGCCATGGCATTTTCTTGAGTACCTTTTTCATTTGTATAAACAAGCAGCGCAGTTGTTACTATTTCTCTATTATTTGGTTTAATTGAATCAAGACGCCCTTCCAAAAATATGGTTCCGTTACCGCCTGCGTTCAAGTCTTCAATCGGAACGTTAAGAGTTTTAGTATTTTCCGAATATGCGCCGCGTGAAGAACTTAAATATGAAACACCGTCAGGAATTACAACTTGAACAATTGGACGCGTTAACTTTTTACTTCCAACATTTTTGTAGGTTACAACATAATAAATAGTATCCCCTGTTTTGATTACAGTAGAACGATTTTCAATCTTTAGCATTATCGGTGAACTTGCGCCTACAATAGTGGTACCCTGAATAATTACCGGTTTTACAGTTGATGATAGAGTTTGAAATACTTTTAAATCCCCTCTGGAGTTGCCATTCTGACAATTGGAAACCAAGCGGAAATAATAAATATTTTCCGAGTTAAGTCCGGTAATTGTATCACTAAATAAAGTATTCCAATTTGAGGAACGAGCTACTGTTTGAAAGCCAAGATTTATAGTTGGTCCATATTCAAAATAGGTACTATAATTTCCTGAACCTGTTAATATGCCATTAAGAGTTGCGCTATTTTGAGTTACATTTGTTGGAATAGTGGAAATGGCGCAAGCGGTTACAACAGGCGCAACATATGAATTTACATATACAGTTACAGACTGAGATTGAGCTTGCTGTGCGCTACCATACGCAGTTAAAACATATGAAGTTGTGTAAGTAGGATAAACAACTTGAGAACCGCTTACTGGAACATTGTAATTAAGATTGGAAATATTTACTGATGTACAGTTAGATGTATTCCAAATTAAGGTTGAAGAACCACCGGAAACAATTGAAGTTGAACTGGCGTTAAAGTTGGAGATGGTACAATTGTTTTGTATTGGCGAGACAAAGACAGTGACAGATTGAGATTGCTGTGTCCCATTTGTTCCATAAGCTGTTAAGGTGTAAGTGGTAGTCGCTGTGGGATAAACAACTTGTGAACCGGAAGTCGGAACATTGTAATTAAGATTGGAAATATTGACAGAACTGCAGTTGTTGGTATTCCAAGACAGAGTAGCAGCCGCACCTGATGTAATAGATGTTGGGTTAGCGTTGAAATTGGAGATTGCGCAATT
>JBBTUS010000019.1:8839-9925 GCA_038063635.1 Patescibacteria group bacterium
CCGCACCTGATGTAATAGATGTTGGGTTAGCGTTGAAATTGGAGATTGCGCAATTGTTTTGTATTGGCGAGACAAAGACAGTGACAGATTGAGATTGCTGTGTCCCATTTGTTCCATAAGCTGTTAAGGTGTAAGTGGTAGTCGCTGTGGGATAAACAACTTGTGAACCGGAAGTCGGAACATTGTAATTAAGATTGGAAATATTGACAGAACTGCAGTTGTTGGTATTCCAAGACAGAGTAGCAGCCGCACCTGATGTAATAGATGTTGGGTTAGCGTTGAAATTGGAGATTGCGCAATTTTGTGAAGGAGTATAATTTCCAACTTGAAAACCTATAACCACAGAACCTTGCGTATCCCATCCCGGAGCAATATTCCCTATATTAATATCAGTGCCATTTGATAAATCTGTTGCAGTTTGCGATTGATTTGGATACCATTTAGTCGTACCCCAGGTAAGTGTTTGAGCTGTTGGAATATTTACTGTGACTGGACCAAAAGATAAATTTCCTTCTGGAGAAGTAATCTGACCGGAAAATGTGTGTGAAGTGGAAGAACCGCTTGGAGAATTTAATAAAATACGCGTATTTGTCGCAGTTGTAGAACTGGTATTATGGTAATAAACCCTGACATTTATATAATCGCCTGGATTAGCATTTACTGTTGAATTAGTCCAACATGGATTTGTATACCCCGTATTAGTGGTAAAATTTGCGATTGTGATAGTAGCGCAATCATTTGAAGCTGTGTTCCAAATATTTGCGGCAAAAACATTACCTCCCATAAAAAGAAGCATGAAACTAAGAAATGATATTATTTTTTTTATATTTTTTTTCATTCCATTAAAAATTTTAATTAATAATTTTATTCTTGACCACAAGCCCCGTTAATTTTTAACGGGACAAGTATTATTTTTTGCAATTATTTACAATTTTAAACCTTTAACGTTTTTAACGCGTTCAAGACTTAAAAAAGTAGTGAAGTAATTGATTTTAATCAATTACTTCACTAGATGTTTAATGAAAAGCAAGATGTTTAACGAGTTTGTCCATTTCCCGGAACTCCTCTTGGACCATTTCCCGGAAC
>JBBTUS010000019.1:10025-29047 GCA_038063635.1 Patescibacteria group bacterium
TCCGCTTGGACTGCCATTAGAACGATTCCCCGGCACTCCGCTTGGACTGCCATTAGAACGATTCCCCGGCACTCCGCTTGGACTGCCATTATAACCATTTCCTGGAACTCCTCTGGGGCCACCATTATTATAGGCAGGGCGAGAATAATTCCCTCTATTGCTATTGCTGTAATTGCTGTAATAATCAACTCCGTAATTCTGTGGTTGGTAATAAGAAGTATGTGAATAATTCACTCCTCCGTAATAACCTCCATAGTACTGAGGTTGATAATACGGTTCATAAGGAATGAATGTCATCCCAGTACGAATCGCGCCGCTTTGCTGGTATTGTTCTCTTGATGGACAATTGCAATTAACATTAATCATTACTCCTTTATTATCATTAGTAGAAATATAAAGAGGATCTTCTTGTTGTACAACAGTAAACTGTTCCACAACTTGTATTGGAACTTTCAATAAGTTCAGGCAAATTGTTTTAAATAAAATCAATTTGCATTTACCATATTTAAAAATTCCAACTGTTCCCCTAAAATTCACATCCTGAAAAAAAATGATTTTATTCCCAAACTTTCTAGAATTAATAAAACTTTCCAGTTTTACTTCCTCATAAGAAATTTGATTTAAAATCCAATTAATTGAAGTTTCGTTGAGAATGAGATTTTCTCCTGCATCAAGCAGACCAGCATTAACAATTAGTAGAAGTTCATTTCTCCAATTGTGGGATAATTCAGTATTAAGCAAAGCAAATTGCTTTACTTCGCTAATCGTATATCCATTTTCATTATAGGACGCAATGGGTAATCCTTTTTGTTGCGAAAAGCACTCAAGCCCTAAAGCGAATGCTAAAACAATAACCATAATACTTTTCATATTGTCAGATTTTTAGTTTTACATTTTAATTGATTTTCTCAATATTCCATCTGGAAAAACTGAGAAAATCAATTAAAATATTAAGTAAAAATCAAACATTTTAAAAGACCTATATCTGCAAAGAGTATAGCATATACTAGTTTAAAAGTCAAGGGGTAAAATTTTTTACTTATTTTTGTTTTCTTCTTTAGCCAGCATTGCTTCCATATGTTTTATGCGTTCATCTATTGCGTGAATTTCTTGTTTTATTTTTATACTTTCCTTAACATCAAGTTCTACTTCTTCTTCGGTTTTTTCTGTAATTTTCTTTTCTCCTTTTAAACCGGAAATTACGATTTCAGTACCGATAAAACTACCGACAAATAAACCCGTTATCAGCAATAATGACGCTCCGAAAACTATTGAAAGCGGACCATCCCACCATGGCAATTGAGAAAAGTTTGTACTGGTACTGGAAATAATGTTTCCAGCACTAAAAAATTCCATCAGATAATCAATCGTATGCCATATGCCACGCCAAAAAATAATAACTCCCGCGCCTCCGATAAAAGCATAAATAATTGGATAATGACTAAGTCTGCCTCTTACTTTATCTTCAAACTTGTCACCAAATTGATAAATTCTCTTAAATATATTCATATGATTTATTATATATATTTTTTAAAAAAAAGAAAACTGCCGAAGGACAGTCCTTCGGCAAACTCTAACTTATAAAAGTTAAGGCTGTTCCGGTTTTATTAGCGCGACCGGTTCGGCCAATACGATGAATATAATCTTCGTAGTTGGCTGGAATATCAAAATTAATAACATGGGTCACATTTGGAATATCAAGTCCTCGAGCAGCCACGTCGGTAGCTACAAGTATCTGACTATAATTATCACGAAAGGCTTTTAATGCGCTTTGTCTTCTGGATTGATTTTTATCTCCATGAATGGATTCTGCTTTAAACCCGCTTTTAACCAGTGTTTGATAAAGCTTTTCAACGCCATGTTTTGTGCGGCCAAATATAAGAACTTTTGAAAATTCTTTTTTAGATAAAAGTATTTGCAAAGAATCCATTTTGTCTCCGCCTCGCGGCACGCGCACAATATCTTGTTCAACATTTCGAGCCGTATCTCCCGTCTTAACTGAAATTTTTTCGGGATTATTTAAAAATTCTTTGATTAATTTATCAATTTCACCGGTAATGGTGGCTGAGAATAACAATGTCTGGCGATTTGGCGCCATATTGGCCATAATAAATCTCATGTCATTGACAAAACCCATATCTAGCATTCGGTCGGCCTCATCCAGCACGATTGTGCGAAATTCAGACAAGCGAATAACTTTACGGTCAACTAAATCCTTCAAGCGTCCGGGTGTGCCAATGACAATATTATGCGGACGACGCAAGCCGGAAATTTGAGCATATATGCCCATGCCTCCAACGCAACAAACGGAATAAATATTAAGATGTCCTCTAAAATCAAAAAATTCTTGATTAATCTGCAATGCTAATTCTCGAGTTGGCACAATTACCAAAACTTTTTCACGCGGATTATTTAAAATCTTATCAAGTAAAGGAATAATAAAAGCCGCCGTTTTGCCGGTTCCAGTATTGGCAACGCCAACTACGTCACGACCATTAAGCACAAAAGGAATTGCAGTGTCCTGAATTGGAGTCGGGTCTGCATAACCTTTTTTAGAAATATTAATTTTTAACGCAGTATTAATTTTAAAATCCTCAAATTTGTTTATCGGAATATATGGAGCGGATTCTATGATTGGATCTGCTTTGCAAATAAAACGAGAGGGGTGAATTGATTTTTCACCGCCATTGCGGGACGAGCCACCAAAATGCCCTCGAGGTTTTCCCCTGCTATGAAAATTATTTTTCCGATTTATCCCGCTATGGCGGGACTCGCCAAAAGAAGATGGCCGACCGAAGCTAGAGCCTCGGCTATTGCTTTTTTTATACACAAATATTTTCTCCAGTCTGTAAAAATTAAAGTAAGACGGACTGAAACCCTCCCTTTAGTTTCCGATAAAGACTATCACGAGGGATAATGCGTTATGTATAAGTGGGTTCAATAAATCCACCACAAGAAAACCAATGAGAATACAACTTACTCTTCCAGTATATATTATTAAATATATTTGTCAAATATAAAAAATTTATTTAGTTTTTTTGCGACGAGTAGCTTTTTTAGCAAGCATAGTTCTTTTAACCGCCAATCGCTTTTTGGTTTTATGAGAATGTCTTGATTTCTTTTTTACACTAAGTGTTGTTCCTCTTTTTGCCATAAAAATTTTTTTGGTTATTAATAAGATAATTTGTATTATACTTTAAATTAATAAAATTAACTAATTTCTTGAATCAAAAACACCCCTTTCCGCCAAATTGGCGTACTGGGGGTGTTTTTGATTCAAGCGATTAAACGCGAGATACTTTTGTTGCTGCTGGTCCTTTTTCACTTTCAACTACTTCAAAAGAGACGGCATCGCCTGTCTTGAGTTCGTCAAATGTAACGCCAACAAGTTCTTTGGAATGAAAGAAAAGATCCTTAGCTTCGCCTTCGCGAGTTATGAATCCATAACCTTTATCCGTAAGAGTTTTGATTGTTCCTGTCATCATACGATTATTTTTAGATTATTTTTACTTGAAACTTCGACTCTGTTTCTGTGCCTTAACACAAAAGCAGTATAACATAATCTTTTTCATATGTATAGACGGCTCTGCTGTTTTTTGTATTAATACAAAATAATATTCAAAAAAATATTTTTGTGGAAAAATAAAAAAGGCATTTACAATTTAATGTAAATGCCTTTTGTTTCTAGTTTAAGCTGTTTTTTTCTTAAAACCAGCTTTTAGTAAGTTGCCTGGTGTTTCATAGTAGCAAGCTTCACCTTTCGTTCTCCAGTGAATAATTTCATACCATAGAACATCAACGCCATCATTTCCCGGAGCAACTCCCATAATTATTGCTTCTTGTGTTCCATTAGGACAAATAACGACTTCTTTGTGATAAAATCCAAAAGGAAGACAAGCTTCGTCTGAAATATCTACAAAGATTTCATCCGGAACCCTTTTTGTGGTTTTTATTTTTAACAGATTTTTCATTTCCTTAACCTGTAAGAAAAACCAACTAAACTTTTCCAATTAATAAGATCGCTCATCATTAGTATTGTAAATCTTCCTTTCGTGACTGAAATACCAATATCAATACTTATAGGGTGTACCTTGTCTATGTTGATATAAGAATTATCCCCAGATGTATTGAAAAAATGGTTGTAATTCGGACCAAAATACAAAGCAAGTTTATTTTTATTAAGTTTATCTTTACTACTAATAGGTATAGACATTCCCATACCTACTTTCACATTATCAGTGTAGAACTCTCCTTGTTTTATATTTCCGTAATTGACTCGGCTATATAAACCTATTTTACCTATCTTTTGGTTATATAGGATACCGGGCTTGAGAAATGATGGTTCAAGTGTAACGAATACCTGCGCTTTTACAGTAGAAACACAAACTGTCATAAGCAACGATAAAATAATTAAAAAGATTAATTGTTTTTTCATTTTAATTTGATTTTAGTTTTGAAATTATTGTTAGCTGTTCCAAAAATCCTTAAAGACCCTTGGAATAGCTAACAAAATTAACTAAAAAAACCAAAAATGTCAAAGAACCACTACATTAGTTTAAATGTTAGCATATTTATATGGTTTTGTCAATATATTGCGTGGTACATTCAACATTAAATTTGTTGAAAATAAATGATTAAAGATGTAAAATAATAAGAGAGTTTTAGAGATTATTAATTAAAAAATATATTTATGAATCCCGTTAGAAATTTACAAAACGGGAAAATGTTTATAAACATAATAATAATCATTTATCTTTTATATATAAATATATCTAAGGATAGTATGATTTCTAAACGGGATGAATAAAAAAAGAATAATTATCATCGTTTTTGTTTTAGTTTTAGCAATAGTAATAATTGGATACTTGCTTTGGAAAAGAACATCGCCCGATATAAGTCAAATTATAAATCAGGGAGTTTTGCCGTCCTTGGGTGAAAGCACCAATCTAATGAAAAATAAACCGGATGTTAATCCGGTTGACGCATCAAATCCTTTTCGTTCTATTAAAACTAATCCATTTGAATAAATAATATGAATACAAAAAACATATCTATATCCGCATATATTATATCTTTTGGGATTTTGGCAGGCAGTTTAATTTTCAGCATCGCGCTTGCCGGCACAATGACAGATATTAATGATGCTAATATCCAATACCCAATCTCTGAGCTTGGAAATTGTCAGAATAAAAATACATGCAAATCATATTGTGACAAATCTGCAAATATGGCATCTTGCATTGCTTTTGCCGAAAAAAATAATTTAATGACTGAGAAAGAAATTAACAGCGCAAAAAAATTCATAAATGCCGAAGAGAAAGGCCCTGGCGGATGCGCTACCAAGGATTCATGCGAAACATATTGTGACGATATAAGCCATATCAATGAATGTGTCGCTTATGCCGAAAAAACTGGTATTTTATCCTCACAAGAACTGGAAGAAGCCAAGCAAGTGCAATCGGCTATTGCCAAAGGTGTCAAGCCTCCTCCATGCAAGAACAAAAAAGAATGTGATGTTTATTGCGATGACCCGAATAATATGAAAGTTTGCGTAGCTTTTGGCGAAGCAGCTGGTTTTTTGAAAGGAAAAGAATTAGAAGATGTAAAGAAAATGATGACCGCGATTGAAAAGGGAGCAACCCCATTGCCGTGCAAAGGCAAAGAAGCATGCGATACTTATTGCTCGCAACCGGATAATATGGAAGCGTGCATAAATTTCGCGCAAGCCGCCGGATTTATGACTCCAAAAGAAGCGGAAGAATCTCAAAAGGTGTTAAGCGCAATTAAAAAAGGCGTAAAGCCTCCTGCTTGCAAAGGAAAGAAAGAGTGCGACAAATATTGTACGGAAGATAGTCATGTTGAAGAATGTATTGCATTTTCTGTTGCTGCCGGGTTTATGTCGGAAAAAGACGCCGAGATGGCAAGAAAAACAGGAGGCAAGGGTCCTGGCGGATGTAAAGGAAAAGATGAGTGCGATGCATTTTGTAAAAATCCGGAAAATCAAGAAACCTGTTTTAATTTCGGCAAAGAAAATGGGCTCATATCGCCCGAACAAATAAAAGAAATGGAAGGGGAAAATAATAAATTTCAGCCTGGTCCAGGCGTGATAAATCCCAGCGGTCAAACAATGCCTCAACAGGCAGGTCCTGGAGGATGTAAAACTCCGGAAGAATGTAAAACTTTTTGTCAGAGCAATCCGGAAATTTGTAAAAATTTTCAACCGACATTAAATATGCAACCTGGACAAATACAGCCAGGACAAGAGAACCAGCCAAACCAATATCCCGGAGAAAATAATTTTATTCGTGAAGGTATGCCTTTTAATCAAAATTTGCCATTAAATGAAATAATGCCACCGGGAGAAATACAACAGATAATGCCGTTGAATGAAGCAATACCGCTTCCGCCGGCTCCAACATCTATGCTCTTGCAATTCATTGATCCCTTGTTATCTGACAAATTTTTGATAAAAATAATTGCGAATGTTTTTCTCTCATTATAATTGAAAATTAAAAAGACCCTCATGTTGAATTGAGGGTCTTTTTATAATTAAATAAATTTAATTATAATTAATCGGCATCCTCACTGTCATCGTTGTCATCTCTGGAATCATCTTGGCCATCATTATCATGGTCATAACGTTTTGAGTCTTTACTATCTTCAATTCCATCATTATACCGTATATTTTTACCATCATGAAAGATAGTTTCAGAAACTTCTATATTGTTTCTTTGACAAGACACCGTATGAGTTGTATGTTTTCCTGGACCTCCACAATTTACTGTTTTAATTGTGAATTGTCCTAACTTGTCTCCTTTTTTAAGAGACTTAAAATCCAGCTGAGTAATAATTGCCACTTCCATAATTTTCTGTTTTAATTTTTACTATTTTCTTTTACATTACATTTTTCAATTTGTAAAGTCAAGGGAGATTTGAATTTGAGGAAAGTTTATAAAATTTTAATAAAAAATTATTTATAAAATATTACAAATGAATGACATATGTACGTTATAATAAGAGTATCTTGTATTATATAGTATTTGTGTTATCATGGTGCTTAAAGTAGTTTTAAAAATTAAATAACTAAATATGGAGGAAAGGTTATGAAAACACTAGATTTTGTGCAGGTAGACACACTAATTAATACTACCAAGAAAAATTCTGAAATAAGCCGTCTTGAATCAGTAGCTCTAGGGTTACTTGTATTAGCTAAAAAATCCGACTTATTTAAGAAACGGCTAATGCAACGCTTATTTGAGCACGACCTTATTTTACCAGATACTGTTGAGATATCAGAGGTTCCTCTTGAATATGAACATATCAAGTGGATTCCTTTGATCAACCCAAAAGTTGCTGAACGTAAATTGGTATGGCTTTCTAATGAGATTGATTATGCCCCAGATCTCCAGAGACAAAGAATTATCAAAATTTTGAGTCTCACTTATAGAAAGCCTGTACCCAAAATGGCTGCGTGGGGTATTTTTTTTAATGAGACATTGGGGTTAACTTTGGGTGATCCAGACTTTTATTGTTGTTTGGAATATTCACAAGTTATAATTTTAGGCTCTGGTTGGCATAAATCTGAACCACAAAATCTTACTAAGCAAGTAAGTATGGTAAGTTTGATGGCACTGACTAGGTGTATTGAGGAAGCCCATTTTAATCTAAATAGGCTTGAACCAGAAGTTAGTTCCTGGCTTCTGGAGGGATCGGGAATACAATTGTACAGTGCTAAAAATGATCAGGATTTTGAAGAGATTCTTGTTCATGCACGTGATTGTGGTCTGCCATTTGCTTCTATCTCTGAAGATGTGAACTTAATTGCTTTACAGCCTAGCATTACTGGTAGTTATGATACCCTCCTAGCAAAATTAACTTCACTGTAATAAACAGAGAAGTAATTGTACTTAAGAAGCCGTCAATTAATTGACGGCTCTTTTATTTTATTTAATAAAAAAACACCCTGTAAAATACAGATTATATTCAAGAGCTCCGGGGTAGAGGTATCTCACAGATATTTTTCTACTGAAAAATTCCGCCGAGCCCGTCTCGCGTCGCCACGCTCCGACCTTAATACTTAATAATATTAAGTATTAACCCTCGACTAAAATTTTTTCGTCAAAAAATTTTGTCTGGGCACCGACTCACAAAATTTTCCGCTGAAAATTTATTGTTCCGTCGTTCGATCCCTACCCGCAGGTGAAGCAGTTCACCTGCTCACCCGGAAGCATAAAACAAAAAGCCCATACCAAAAATATGAGTTTTTTTGTTTTTGCTCTGGGCTTTGGGCAATGTTAGAACCGCAATTTGGCAGAGTTTGGCTGTTTAAATAACTCTAGCTAAAGTAAGACCTCTATCCTTTGAACATCAAGGATGACTGATTTCATTTTATCATCAAGGTTGTCTGTAATGAGGTCATTATAGTCCGCCTCTTTTCTTGCTTTAAGGGTTCTAGCTAAAATTGTTTTTATTTCTTGATGATTTAGATTCCCAAATTGTGTCCGATACCAAGTTTGTAAAAGTTGGTGGTGATTTTGTGTTGGTTTAGAATAACCAACACTTATGGCATAATTCTCTGCAATGTGGAAACCCGCATAGTAAGCCCTGCTTATTGCTGTGCGTTTTATACCTTCCACATATTCCCCATTTTTTCCAGAGAAGGTATCCCTAAACTTTTCTGCTAAATGTAAATAATTCTTCCAATCAAAAGACATAATTTGTAATTAAGCAAAATTTAATGAAAAATTAAGAGAATAAATATCCTTATCTTCAATTTTTAATAGCCAGTTTCTATTTAATTGACTTAATTTCTCATTGGCTTTTTCTGGAGATAAATTAGTTTGAATTTCAAAAAAAACTTGTTGAAAATTATCTTGTCCGTCAGGGTCTGAAAACAAACTAAACTTTAAAGGAACATCTCCAAAGTAATCAAATACTTTTTTAGGCACATCGTAAAGATAAGCCAACATACCATAATTATTTGTTAGAAAATCCTCAACACTAATATCATCTTCAATCTCAACCCCTTTTTTTCGCAAAAAATTAAGAGCATTAGTTATATCGGAAGAAAAAGACCTACTTTGTGTATAATTTTTAGAAAGTATATTGTCCCAAATCACATCAAAAGATGCAGGTCTTGAAAATCCATTTGGGGTTAAAAAATCTATTGATTTGTCCATTGTTGCAGTCGTCATTTTATTATTTATCAAATAAAATTCTTGTTTTATCAGATACAACACTCTCAAAAACTTCCTCAAGATTATTATGAGCTTCTTCAATCCATTTTTCAACTTTATCAGATGTTATAAAAGGAGTTGTAAGAAAGTAATCAAAATCAAGGACAAAAGCCCTTTCAGATACTTGAGTTCCTTGTTTCTCAACGAGTTGAACTTTTATAGCATCTCTACCTTTTTCTTGTTCAAATACTGAACCTATAAAAATTGATTTTTGATTTTTTTCAACAAGAGAAGGAAAAGAAAATTTTACATTAAAATAATCGCTGAAGATAAATTGCTCCGCAGGAAAATTTATTCCATTCACATAACGCAATCCTATTCTTATAACTTTGATTGGAGTAAAACTTTTGATATAAGAATTATATACAAGTTTAATAAGTGGGGAAAAATCTGTCCAAGAAATATATGGTTTTATTCTATGAATAGAAACTCTACCGCCATCAAGTTGAACCGAGTATTTTTCGTCTTGAGAGAAATATTGGTCAAAGTCATAAAAATTTTCTTTATGCGTCATTTGATTTTTGCCAGAAGATTTATCGGATTCAACTTTTAGCTCAATACTGCCAACTTTACCTTTCTTACTCACAGGAAAAGAACTTTTTATCTTTTCATAAAAAGTAGCAATTTGTTTTTCGGATGGCTTACCCGAAAGCTCAAATCTAAATTCACAAACAGCTTCTATAATGGGTGGATTCCTATATGTTTTAGGCATATTTATTTACATACTAAATATAGCAAATTAGCGAATCTAAAACAACACCATTTTTTATAAGGTTTTATTCTTTGCCCTTAAGGGTAATTCTTTATCAACACACATCTTCACAAGAAAATTAGCAAGGTCAGTTATTTGCTCACGCATTTTTAATATTTCTTCTTCAGTAAAATTACGGTCGGCAGGAAGCATTTTTTTAAAATCTTCAAGTGGCATCATTTGTTATAAATCTTGCCAAATTTCAAGGGCTTCATTGCCGTCAAGACCAGTTTCGTCTTTAAATTCTTGAAATTCCTCTGCCTCGTCAAGAGTTAAATCATTTTCTTTGGCAGTTTCAAAAGTTTCCTCGTCCATATATTATTTCCCAGATTTTTCCCTATGACAATCTTTACATAACATTTGGCAATTTTCTGGAATTGTTTTTCCACCTTCACTCCAAAGGTCTTTATGGTCTCCTTCCATTTCTTCAAATTTCCATTTCTTTTTCTTGTTCTCGCCTTTGCAATGCGGACAAATTCCTTTTTGCTTTTCGTATATTCGGCGTTTGGTTTTATCGTCAAAAATTCGCAAACTTAAACTTCGCTCGTTTCTTGTTAAAACATAATCATAAATTCCTTTTTGATTGCCAATTTCTTCGTCCTCCATTAGTTTAGCGATTTCTTTTTCTAGTTTAGTGGCATCAATCCTTGCATCCTTAAATTGATTATACAACTCGCCCCAATTCACATTTTTCATTTCTCTGCGATAAGTAGTAAAGTTTTTTCTAATCCATTCAATTACATTGGAAAAATAATTATACAATTCTTTAGCGTTAGCATCATTTCTATGAAGTGCCATATAACCTTGCACATCTCCGTTATTTATCCATTTTAATGCGGTTTCCAAAAATTCCTGTCGTTCTACACTAGCACTAATATAATCTTCTCCTAAACCTTTGGCGACGCAATTTGGTTTGCTAAAATATCTTTTTGCGTCGCTAAGCCAAGTTCCTGTATGCGTAGCATTTAATAATTCTTGATTGTTTAATTCTTTACCTTTGATATTTATTGTCTTAAACCACTCCAAAATTTCTCCTTCTGTTCCTTCGCAAATATAAACATCTAGTTCGTAATTTTTGATTTTATCTAAAACTTCCTTCAATAGTGTATCGCAATATCTTTTTTCACCATTGAGTTCAATATGATATTTATGGTCAAGAAAACGACAAACTGACAATGTTCGCTGTTGCCCGTCCAGCACTTCAAAATTACTCCCATTTTTTACCCAATACATCAAATTGAGCGGATGCTCTTTTAGAATTGTGTCTATAACCGCTCGTTCGTTTTCTGGGTTGTAAATAAATTCACGCTGGTAAATTGGGCGAATATCCAATTTGCCACCATAACCAACAACGCCATCCCAATTTTTATCTTGGTAGCCATTAAAAACATCTCTTACTTTTATTTTTTGGTGTGTTGTTTTCATATCTTTTTTGTGGGTTTTTTGCTTTTAATGACAATTCTTACATAAATGGGTTCGCCATTTACTTGTGCTAGATATTTGCCTTTAGTTTTTCTTGTCGGTCCAGACAAAATGCTATAACGATTAAGTCCATCAATAATTTCAAATTGTCTAGGGTTATGTTTGTCTAAAAAAGTGATTGGCACACCCATTGCTCCTTTGTAATCTACGGGAATATCTTTTGTTCTATTCACATTTATAGCATTATAGTGGTCGTATTTTGGATAATCGTGTTTGTTGCCCTTATATGTTTTATAAAGAATCATATCTTCGTGTCTTTTTTTTACATCAAGATTTGTGAACCAACCAACATTCCCAAATTTTTGAGTTGAACCATCTGGTTTGCGAAACTCTTTTACCCTAGTATAGCCAAGCCAAATCTTATTCTCTTTTACTAATTTAAAAATTTCTTTGTATGTAATTGCATTGTCATTTCCAATTATCAAAAATTTCTTATTATGTTGAATTAGTTGAGCCACATATTCACGAAATAGCGAAAATGGCGGATTGGTAATAACAATGTCCGCCTCTTTTAAGAGTTCAATACATTCAGGTGAACGAAAATCACCATCTCCTTTTAAATTTATTTTAACGGGTTTTTTGTCGTTTTTATTTTTTGCCGTTATCTCCAACCTATAACCGCTTCGTCTTACGGGGTCAGCAGAGGTAAATAAACCTGATTTTTGATAGCGAGTGCAAATCAATTTTTTAATACCCAAATAATCAAAATTCAACTTGAAAAAATCAGTAAAAGCACTTTCAGCAGGGTCGTCGCAATTACAATAAATTATCTTGTCTTGCAACTGGTCTTTGTAAAAATTCAATTCTTTTTGAATATCATCAAAGTTAGTGTAAAACTCATCATTTTTCACGGCATCTGCCTTGCGTAAGCTTTTATTTGAAAATTTACTTTTCTTTATTTTAGTTTCTTTTTTCATAGGCATCTTTTTTAAGGATGCCTAAAAACAAAAATAGGCATCTCAACATAAGATGCCGACAGAACAACAGCTCACGCCATCAATCCTGTTATCTTAGAGGTTAAGATGCCCATTCTGGGCAGGATTGAAGGCAAAAAAGCTAATTTCCTTTTTTATAAACTATTATTCTGTCGGCGAATATACTATAACAGAAAAGTCTTTATTTTCATAGCAAAATATGCTAAAATGCTTGTATATTAAGATTAAATTACAATTACAATGAAAAAGGATGAAGACGATAAAAAAATTAAGAAAAGTGTCGCAGATGAAATTGGTGGCTTGAGAGTTATTAGTGCTTCAGAGATGGAGAAATTAGGCACTACTTATTTGCAACCCAATGTTGTCCCTTTGTCTGTTGGTGTCCAGCCCTCTGGGCTAGAAATAAAAGCATCGGCATTAAAAAATTACAATCTAGCTTCTGCTGTATATACTGAAAATGGATTAAATTTTGATAGGTTTGGTGCGGTAGTTTCCCAACCACAATCAAACATACTGTCTGGTCTTAATAGAGTAAATCTAGGAAGAAGTGTGTATGGTGATATTGAACAACCAACTAGAGAAGAAATTGAAGAACTGATAAAAAAAGAAACATCCTCTTTGAAAAGAGATACTATGACCCCTGAACAGGTGTTGGCTTTAATAGAAAAAAGCAATACCGAGAGACAAAAAGTCCAAGAAGAAACCATAAGTATGGTAGAGAAACAAAGTTTTGAAATTATAAAAAAAATGTTTTTAGAGGGAAAAACATTTGCTTGGCGTTGCAAATGCGGAGAGATATTGGATGAGTTCAAGGCGGAGGAAGACATAAAAAGAATAAAATCATACTTGGAAGATTTTAGAAAAGGAAAGCTGAAAATATGCCAGAAAAAAGGATATAGAAATTGGTTTGAGTTAAGGGGCGGAGAAATTGTTTGTAGTGAGAGTGCTTTATTGGATAAAGAGTTTAGGAAACCAAAAGAAACTGGTCAAAAGCTGGACAACCAATAATAGATTTGCTATACTTAAGGAGTTATTTGAAAAATTAGAAACCTGTATCTACCTGAATGGAGGATTTATAGGGAAATTGTCTGACACTTTATTATTACCTGAATGGAGGAATAATAACTGCCACCACCTGAATGGAGGGGTGCATATTAGAGCCGAGATAATAGAAAATCACACCGCAAAAGCGGTTGCTGGTCTTTTATTATGTCGGCTTTTTATTTTATAAAATCCACAAAAGAACCAGTAATCGTCTACACGGCTACTGGTTTTTTGTTTTTCGGATGATTAAGAAAATTAAAATGAAAACATATTCAACTTTTGATTTAAACCTTGCCTCAACTCTCTTAACAATAGGATATAAACTGGTTGAGCTTGATAAATCAAACATTAAAAAGGTCAAATTCATATTCAAGTATGAGAAAGGCATTGAGCAATCGGCTACTGATTTTTGGGATGACAAAATAAATCTTCCAGCCCAAACTCTTTTTGCCAATCAAAAAACTTGTAAAAACCGCATTTACACAGATGTGTGATTTTTTATGTTGCCCAAAGAAGCCATTGAAGAATTTAAGAAACTCTACGCTAAAAATTATGGCATAGAGATTTCAGACGAAGAAGCAACTCGCCGAGCTAATAACCTCGTGGCTCTTTATACCGCTGTTTATAGCGACACTTCGGGCTTGGTTGAAAATGGTTGAAATGACAGGAGTTAAGAAGCAAAAAATGATAATGAAAATGTATGTCAAATTATAATATTCACAAAATCCAAACAAGAAGAAGCTACAACATAACTGAAATGGCATTTTTATTTGGCACAGATAGAAAAACTTGCAGTCGTTGGATTAAGAATGAGGGATTAAGGGTTATTGAAGAAAGCGTAAGTCCTTTGGTAATTGGAGCAGATTTAAAAGATTTTATTATAAAAAGAAAAGCCAAGAAAAAAACACATCTTGAAGAAAATGAATTTTTTTGTTTCAAATGCCATAAGGCAGTAAAAGCAAAAACAGAGAGCAAAAAAATCATAAAAACTGGTAAAAGAATAGGTAAAGAGAACCGAGAACAACTTCAAAAAACAGGCATTTGCGAGATTTGCGGGACAGAAATATATAAATATTTAGGAGTATGCCAAAAGGATTAATAGGTTATTCATCACTACTCGTAAATGTCCCATTTAACATTATTAGCCAATAAAAAGTAAAAATATGACAACAATAATTTATAGGAACGAACTGCTTAAAAGAAGATTTTACGAATGGCTTAAAAACTCAAAGCGATTTTCAGACGATACGATTAAGTGCTTTGAAAAGGCGATTTGGCTATGGGAAGATTTTACAAAAAAAGCCGACTTTGGCTCTTTTAATATGACCAAAGCAAAAGATTTTAAGGACTGGTTAAAAAATAAAAAGAAAAAGAACTCCCAAGAAAATATCAGCATTTCCTATTGCAACGATAATTTAAGGCATTTAAAAATTTTCTTTGACTGGCTTTCCAAGCAGGCGGGCTATAAGTCAAAAATCAACCAGACGGCTATTGATTATCTTAATTTAACAAGAAAGGAAGTTCGGGAAGCCACACAACCCAAGAATGTGGAGTATCCAACATTGGAAGAAATAAAAAAGGTCATTGAGGGCTTGAAAGGCAAGACCGAGATTGAAATGAGGGATAGAGCTTTATTTACTTTGGCTTTCTTAACGGGAGCAAGAATAACAGCGATTAGGACGCTCCCAATGAGAAGTTTTGATAAAAAAGAATTGGTTATTTATCAAGACCCAGTATTGGGAGTAGAAACAAAATTTTCTAAAAAAATTACCACTGTTTTAATTCCTTTCGGGTATAAAGAAGCATTAAATTATTTTATTGAATGGTTTGATTATTTGGAAAAAGAAAAGAAATTCCAGCCAAATGACCCTATCTTTCCAGCCACAAAAATAGAAAACGGAAAGGACAATATCAGTTATTATAATACTGGCGAGGTTGAAGCAAAATTCCTTAAAAGCTCTACATCTTTAAGAAAAATATTTGAAAAAAGATTTAAGCAATTCGGGATTCAATATTATCATCCGCACACTTTTAGACATTTTGTCATTAAAGAAATGTCTAAATTTCCAATGACAAAAGAAGAAGAAAAAGCATATAGCCAAAATATGGGACACGAAAATGTTGGGACTACTTTCGGCTCTTATGGGTATGGGCATATTGAAGAAAAAAGACAGATAGAAATTATTAGAAACATTGACTTTGAGGGTAGAAAAAGAGAAGTAAGGGTGGTTATTAGTTTAGATGAAGCAAGGCAGTTATTAAAGGAAAAATAGATGAAAGTTATCCACTTGCTATGTAAAGAATAGTAAAGTATCATAGATATATGAATAAACAATCACAAAAAAACAACACCAAACCCGCATCAAATAAAAATACATTTATTTTTGGTAGCTATCCTAACTTAAAAAAATCAAAAACTGATTATGGTAAATTAACCATAGAAGCTCTAAACCGAGCCACAAGAGAATTTTACACAGCCAAAGAATTAGCAGAAAAGTTAAGAGTCAATATAATGACAATATATCGCTATATCAAAGCAAAGAAATTAAAGGCATATAAATTTGGCAAGGAGTTTCGTATTGATAAAAAGGAGTTTGATAGTTTTTTAAATAAAGCAAAAACCAATGCAAAACACAAATCAGCCAACTAAATATATTATCTATTGTCGTAAATCTTCCGAGCAGGAGGATAGACAAGTTTTGTCTATTGAATCGCAGAGAAAAGAACTTGAAGATGTCGCAAAAAGAGAAAAGCTGAAAATCGTTGAAACAATAGAGGAATCACATTCGGCAAAAAAACTTGGCAGACCTAAATTTTCTGAACTGACTAAAAAAATTGACAATGGTTTTGCTAATGGACTTTTAGTTTGGAACGCAAGCCGAATATCAAGAAATTCAATAGACACGGGCAAGGTAGTTTATTTAATGGACGAGGGAAAATTACTTGAAGTTAGAACTCCAAGTCAGATGTTTCGCAACATCCCTAATGATAAATTTTTGCTTAACTTGTTTTGTAGCCAAGCAAAACTAGAAAATGATAATAAGGGAGAAGATGTCAAAAGAGGGCTAAAGACAAAAGCAGAAAAAGGAATGTATCCAGCCCCCGCCCCTGTTGGTTATAAAAATAATAAGTATGAAGAACGAGGCAGAAAACAGATATACCCAGACCCAGAAAGATTTGATTTGGTTCGCAAAATGGTTGATATGATGCTTACAGGACTTTACACGCCACTAAAAATCTGGAAAATTGTAAGTAAGGAATGGGGCTTCAAAATGCCTAATGGAAAAAAGATGAGCCGAAATACAATTTATTATCTTTTTACCAACCCTATGTATTATGGGATGTTTGAATATCCGAGAGGAAGTGGCATTTGGTATAAGGGAACATATAAACCTTTAATGACTTCGGACGAATACGACAAGATTCAACTATTACTTGGCAAGAAAGGCAGACCTCGCCCTAAAACGCACACATTCGCCTTTACAGGGCTTATGGAGTGCGGAGAGTGTGAATCGGGCATCACAGCAGAAGAAAAGATTAAGAGGCAACTAAATGGCAATATTCACAGATATATTTACTATCATTGCACCCACCGCAAAAACCCGAATTGCTCCCAAAAAGGTATTGAGCAAAAAGAACTGGAAAGGCAAATCAAGAAAGAAATTGATTCTCTTAACATACCCCCAGATTTGCACGATTTTGCTTTAAAGTGGTCTATGCAAGAAAATGCAAAACAAGCCCAAGCAACTGAATCTATACTTGATACGCAACACAAAGCGTATAAGGAATGCCTAAAAAAATTATCTGGGCTGATTGATATGAGAGCTAATCAAGAAATAACGGAAGAAGAATTTAAAATGCGAAAAGAGCCATTAGCCACAGAAAAACTGCATTGGGAAAATATCTTCAGTAAAACAGGCAAGGATGTTGATGCCTTTATGAAAAAAGCAGATGAGGTATATGACTTTGCCAGAGATGCCAAAGCAAAATTTGAGAAGGGTGAATTTGAGAAAAAAGAGATATTATCAAGATTAGGTTCGCACCTCTCAATTACAGACAAAAACCTAGTAATTAACACAGAAAATACACTACTGCCCTTAAAAGATGTAGTTGCTGAAAATAAAAAGTTAGAACCTCTGAAAATAGGCAAAAATAAAGGACAAATTGAGTCAATTTACCTTCAAAGTCCAAAAATGCTCCGGGGGTAGGGATCGAACCTACGACCAATCGCTTAACAGGCGACCGCTCTACCGCTGAGCTACCCCGGAATATTTATTAATTTATTAAATTATTTAAAATAACTTTCTGTATTTTATCAGAAATTCGGCAAAAAACAAGCATTTCTTATGTTTGTTTTTTGTTTAGTTCTTTATAAAATTTTATAAAAAAAACTGATTATCGGATATAAAATATAATCAAACCATTTCATTTTGTAAATCTTATTATTAAAAAATACTGCGTCTTTTTTCCATTCTCCGATAATTTTTGAAATTGCACGCAAGGCATTTACGTCTTTAAAAAAAATTCCAATTTCCGACATTAATTCAAATGATAAATAATCTAAATTATTAGAACCTACAATCGCGCCGGCAGAATCTATGACCATAATTTTTGCATGGTTCATTTGCGGTTCAATATAAAAATTTATACCAAGTTTTGAAAGCTTGTAAATATAAAAATAATTAATTCTATCAATAAAATAGTGGTCGGTATTTTGCGGCACTAAAATCTCAACGTTAACCCCGCGCAGATGCGCCTGATGCAAAGCTCCTATCAGCCAGCGTTTAGGCATAAAATACGGAGTAACCAGAGTAATATTTTTTTGCGCCTTAAATAAATGTTTTTTATAAATTTTTTTTAAATTAAATTTGTTTTTTACTGGAAAATGCTCTACTAGCCAGTCATGAATTTTCTTTTTAAAATTTTTTTTATTGCGAGCAAAGACTAATTTATCTGCGCCACCGCACAGAGCATAAGCTTTGTTAAAAGATTTAGTTATCAATAAAACCAACTTCCCTTCCACTTGCACCATTAAATCATTCCAAAGAGACGCGCTTTGATGAAAATTTACTCCGCCAATAAATGCAATTTTTTCATCTACAATTAAAATTTTGCGATGGGTTCGGTGCAAAAAATAACTCAAAAAGATTAATTCCACTCCCGCATTTTTAAGTTCAGAAATCACTTTTGCGCTTAAATTAAAACTTCCAAAAGAATCTAAAATTACCTTAACCCTTAATCCATTTTTAGCTTTTTCTTTTAATAATTTTAAAAAATTAAAATCTATCATATCATCCTGAAAAATATACATTTCCAGATAGATTGATTTTTGAGCGAATAAAATCGCCGCAAACATTGCTTCCCAAGATTTCTGTGAACTGGCAAAGAATTTATAACGCATAATAATATTGTATCAATAAAGTTTTGGATTTGCATTTTTACCAAAATACAGTAAAATACTTTTATCTAGGCTAAAATAATTTATTATTAAATTGTTCGCCCGAATGTTTGTATATTTTAGGGCCCTTAGCTCATCTGGCTAGAGCGCCTCATTTGCAATGAGGAGGTGGCAGG
>JBBTUS010000020.1:0-5693 GCA_038063635.1 Patescibacteria group bacterium
CGAGATTATCTGGAAAAAGTAAAAGAATTTGCAACAAAAAATTTATATACGCTAACTTTGTTTGGCAGACGCAGAAGTTTTCCAAACATAAGGTCAAAAATTCCATTTTTAAAAAATATGGCGGAACGTACGGCAATTAATGCGCCTTTCCAAGGAACAGCAGCGGATATAATTAAGCTTGCAATAAGATATGTAGAAGAAGATTTAAAAAAAGCTGATGTTTTAAACCAAGCGCGTCTTGTACTTCAAATTCACGACGAACTTGTTTATGAAATAAAAGAAAATATTATAGAAAAAACCGCTAAAATAATAGAACAAGCAATGGAGACAGTATTAGAAAGGTCATATCTGCATTACAAAACCGATATTCCTCTTTCGGTTCACTATGGTTTTGGAGACAATTTAGGACAGGTTAAATAGTGTTTTTTATGATATAATCAAGCTATGGATACGCACAATAAGGGTAGATTACATAGAATTCTTTCAAGCTCCTACTTGTTTTATTTTGTATTGTTTTTTATCGGCATTTCTTTTGACCTTATGTTTCCGACACATTTTTTTGAAAATACCTATACCGCGTCTTTAGGTTTTGTGTTTATTGTTTTTGCTTCCTTTTTAATTCTTTGGGTTAAATCAAATTCTAAAAAACTTAAAAAAGGAATTTTAACGAAAGAAGATTTTATGCAAGGACCATATAAATACACAAGCATTCCAAACCATTGGGGAATTTTTATTTTAATGTTAGGGTTTGGAATTATGATTAACGCTGTTTTTATGATTATTCTTACTATTGTTTCTTTTCTTTTCACTTTGCCGGTTTTCTTAAAAATGCAAGAAAATATTCTTGCGGAAAAATATGGTGTCCCATATTTAGAATATAGAAAAACAGTCAAGTTTTAATCTATGATATATATTTTTACTGGGGATGATGTTAAAAACAAGCTTATTAGTTATGAAAAATTTATGAAATCTGTGCAATCTGGCGTAGAAACTTTTTTTGTGGGTAAAAATGATTTTAATCCAGTGCAAATTGAAAGTTTTTATTCCGGTTCCGGCTTGTTTTTTAACAAGTGTATTGTTGTTTTTTCAAATATTTTTGAAAACGAAAGCATGCGCGATTTTATCCTGGAAAAATTGGAATTTATGGAAAAATCAAATAACATTTTTGTTTTTCTTGAAGGAAATTTAAATAAGTTTATAACTGACGCTTTTAAAAAAGCCAGAGTCAAATTAAATATTTTTGAATTATCAAAAGAAGAAAATGAAAAATTTAACAATTTTTTACTGGCTAATGCGTTTGGTCAAAAAGATAAATTAAATCTTTGGATTTATTTCAGGCAGGCAATGAATCGCGGGGTAGAGATGGAAGCGCTTGTTGGCGTTTTATTTTGGAAAGCAAAAAATATGATTTTAACAAAAAATTTTAGTAAGTTTTCTGAAAAAGAATTAAAAGATTTTACCTCTAAACTCTCTTATTTATTGCCAGAAGCGCGGAAAAATGATATTGATGCCGAAGCGGTCTTTGAACAATTTTTACTTGAAGCTTTTTAAAATTGTCCGCCCGCTCGGGATCGAACCGAGGACCTTCTCCTTAAAAGGGAGCTGCTCTACCAGCTGAGCTACGGGCGGAAATATTTATCTAACATTGTGATAATATAAGAAATATGCCAAAAAATCAACTTGCCCACCAACAAGACCGAGAAAATATTTTAATCCTTCATAATATTAGAAGCACACAGAATGTTGGAGCTATGTTTCGCACTGCAGATGCGGTTGGCATAAATAAAATTTATTTGACTGGTTATACGCCAACGCCGTTGGATCGTTTTGGGAGAATTCGTAAAGATATGATGAAGTCTGCTTTAGGGGCAGAAAAATTTGTCAAATGGGAATTTAAAAAAAGTTTGCCCACCATTATTCGTAGATTAAGGCGGGAAAAATATCTGATTATAGGGATTGAACAGACAGAAAATTCTATTGATTATAAAAAAGTGAAATTACAAAGTAAGAACACTTTTATTATGGGAGCAGAAGTTACTGGTATCCCTAAAAAAATACTTCAAAAATGCGATATTATTGCTGAAATACCGATGAAAGGGAAAAAGGAATCATTAAATGTTTCAGTAGCTTGTGGTGTTGCGTTGTTTAGAATTTTGAATTTATAAAAATAAAAAAACTTGAAAACCGAAAAATTTTTGAGCCTTCGCCCTCGGAGTCATAAGGACAGGGGACCCACGACTCTTAAAATTTTTGTTTTCAAATTTTTTTAAGGTAAAACAAAAAAATATAAAATTTAGAAAACATTGCGCAGGAGTTTAGAAAAATAATGAGGTAATCCGACTATATTTTTCTTGAACGACGAGCATAGCAATTTTAGAGCTCTAAAATATGTCGTGTTTTATAAATTTTGATATTTTTCTGTTTTATCTCTGATGCTTTGAACAAAAATGCGCGCTGCGGCCATTTATCATTTTTCTTTTTATTATGCCTTTGCAACCCTTTTTTCTGCATTTTTCTCCAGTACGCCTATATGCTTCATGGTGTATTTGAAATTTTCCCGGTAAACCGTAAATATTGCGGTAATCAGACATTGAATCTCCTCCAAAATCTATGCCTTTAGCTAATGTTTCTTTTATTGCCTTATATATTAATTTAATTTCGCTCTCTTTAAGCTTGGAAACTTTTCTTTCCGGGTGTATTCCGGCGCACCAAAGAATTTCGTCAGAATAAATGTTGCCGATACCGGCGATAATGCTTTGGTCTATTAAAACTGTTTTTATTTTGCCATTTGGTTTTTTATTCAATCGTTCTTTTAGTCTTTCAAGATTAAAACTTTTATCAAGCGGTTCCGGACCGATATTATTCAAATGTTTGGTATCGTGAGCGGTTTTTGTATCAAGTAGGGTTATTTTCCCAAATTTACGGGCATCAGAAAAAGCGATGTTCTTTCCGTTAGAAAAAGTAAAAACCACGTGTATAAATCTGTTATATGGGTCATTAAGCGGTCCATTTTCACTCGGAACCCATGAACCCAACAAAAGGCCAGACCTTTTTGAATTCTTAAGGTCTGGCCTTGGGGAAGGGATAAATTTATATTTGCCATAAAGCAGATGCCCCGTCATTTTTAAATGTATTAAGATAGTTTTTCCCGCAGATATATTTATTAAAATATTTTTAGCTCGTCTTTCAACCGATAAAACTTTTTTATTTAAAATTCCTTTCTCAAAAATCTTGAAATATTCAGTATTAGCAATTGCTCCATTTTGACGCTTATCTTTTGTTTTTAAATCTGTCCAGACATCCTTAATAATCATACCCAAAATAGTCTTTCTTAATCCTCTAACTGTGGTTTCAACTTCTGGCAACTCTGGCATGGTATGATTGTACAATGAAAAGTTTTTTATTCATATTGTCGATATTTTCAGTAATTTTTTTTATGCCATTTTTTAGGATGGATGATAGTGTTGTAATAACGCCAGTTAAGATTTTACTAGTTCCCGGGCATGATGATAAAATTTGGGGAGCGCAATATGGCTATATAAAAGAAGCAGATATGAATTTAATGTTAGCTACGGAGATTTACAACATTCTTTCAAAAGACAAAAGATTTCAAGTTTATATTACTCGCGATAAAAACGGCTACACTAAGGAATTTGCAGACTATTTTTCTTCTCAAAAGGCAGAAATAGTTTCTTTTAAAAAGAAGGCAAAACAGGAAGCACAAGATAAAATTAATAATGGAAGTTTTATTAAAAAAGTAAATGTACAACATAATTTAGTCACCGAGGACATGTCTATTGTGCTTTATGGCATAAACAAATGGGTAAATGAAAATAAAATAGACGCGGTAATTCATGTTCATTTTAATGATTATCCTCGTGCCACAAAATGGACAATGGGGAAATATAAAGGTTTTGCCATTTATATGCCGGAAAACCAGATGATTAATTCAAAGGAAAGTTCAAAATTAGCAGGAAGCATTTTTTTACAGCTTTCTAAAAAATATATTACAAGTACTTATAAAAAAGAATTGGGTGGACTTATTCCAGACCAAAACTTAATTGCTCTGGGTTCTAGGGGTACTCTTGGAGAACACACTCGCGCTGTTTTAATAGAATATGGCTATATTTATAGGTTTGGAAAAAACTCTTTGCGTAATAATGCCTATAAAAACATGGCTGATTTAACCGCAACAGGTATTATAAATTATTTTTTTGAGAAATAAATTTTTATTTTTTTCCTAAAAATTTTAATGCCTTTTTTATTTTTGTGTTTATATCCATTTCACCGGAGATTTTCTTTAAAGCCTCACGCGCTTCATTTTGAGAATAGCCGAGAGATTTCAATGCTTCCAGAGCGTCCAATTCTCCTTGTAGGGAAGTGCCGGTTTCCTCTTCTCCCATTTTATCTCTAAGTTCTATTATTATTTTTTCTGCGGTTTTTCTTCCAATGCCGGAAATTTTAGTAAGATATGAAGTATCACTGGCGCTGATGGCTTTTTTTAGTGTTTTAATTGAAGCAACTCCCAAAATTGTTAAAGCCCCTCTTGGCCCGATGCCAGAGACACTTATTAACATTTCAAAAAATTCCAGTTCTTTTATCTCCCAAAATCCATAGAGATCCATTGCGTCTTCCCGCACATGCAAGTGCGTCCATAAAAAAACAGAGTTGTCAGCTTCCTTGCTTTTAGCGAGAGTTGAAATTTTTGAAATTGTATCCGGAGAAACATTTATTTTATAACCGACTCCATTTGTATCTATTATTACAAATTTATTTGTTTCCAGGACCAATTTTCCTTTTATGCTTCCTATCATTCTTTTATAATAGCACAAGTGATATTGCGTGTCTTTCTATTATAATTTGCGTTTTTATGCAGTTTTTGCTATTGTTTAGTGTATGCCAATTATACAATCAGCTAAAAAAGCGGTTCGCGGCTCCCTTCGCAAGAAGGCTTTTAATGACAGCCAAAAACGCTCAATGAAAGAAATAATTAAAAAAATTGAGAAAATTGCAAAAACAGATAAAGTTGAAGCAACAAAAATACTCAGCAAAGCTTTTCAGACAATAGATAAGGCTGCTAAAAGGGGAGTAATAAAGAAAAATAACGCTGCTCGCAAGAAATCTCGTTTATCAAGATTGGTTAAATAATCGCTCGGGTTATTGTGCTTTATAAGCACAATAACCCGAGCTTTTAAAAATATGTCACACTTATTGGAATTTTATGGAACTGAATGTCCGCACTGTGTTCGCATGCATGATTTGGTCGTGCGACTTGAAAAAGAAGAGGGAATAAAAATTGAAACTTTGGAAGTTTGGCACAATAAAGAAAACGAAAAACGCTTAATAGAATTGGATAAAGATTTTTGCGGAGGCGTTCCTTTTTTTTATAACTTAAAGTCAAAGAAATGGTTATGCGGGGATGTAAGCTATGAGGAATTAAAAAACTGGGCTCAAGGAAAGTAATTTTATTTTAAAATTGTGCCAAGGAAATTATCTAATTCGTTGCCTTTAATTTCTCGAAAAGCGCCAGGTTTTAAACTGTCAAGTTCTATATTAATAATTCGCACACGCATTAAATCGGCCACTTCTTGAAACAAAACTGAGCACATTCTTCTAATTTGATGTTTCTTGCCTTCAGATAAAATTATTTTGAAAGTATGGTCATTTACTATTTGAATCTTGCACTTTTTTGT
>JBBTUS010000020.1:5793-12093 GCA_038063635.1 Patescibacteria group bacterium
ATAAAATTATTTTGAAAGTATGGTCATTTACTATTTGAATCTTGCACTTTTTTGTAACATAACCCTCAACCCCGTTAGAAGCCGCCCTCGCAAAGCGAGTGCTACGGTCACCTTGGGGCGACCTGCTTCTAACGGGGTCAATATTTACTCCATTTTCCATTTTTTGCTTGAAACTTGAACGAAGTTTGTTGGATGTTTTTACAATATATTCTTTTTCATGAAAATATTTCGGATTTAAAAGTTTATCCGTGATGCGTCCATCATTCGTTAAGATTATAAGTCCATGGGAATTTTTATCTAAGCGCCCAATAGGGAACATACCGTTTACAGAAATATCCGAAGTAATTATTCCTATTGGTTTATTGTATGCATAATAAATAAGTTTCTTAGTTGAGGTATTTCCTTTTACTTCCACCTTGTCATTTTTATTAACCTTACTGCCAAGTACCGCAAACTTGCCGTTAATAAAAACTTGTTTTTTTTCTATTAGTTCATCAGCTCCTCTTCTGGTAGAGATATTTTTTAAAGCAAGATATTTATTTATCCGCATTGGATATTCATTCATTACCTTAATATAGCACAAAAATTTACCCGCGCGCTGAATTTAGCGTGTGAATTTATTTATTGGCGGTATTTTTTTTATATTCTTCAATTATTTTTTTTCTTAAGTTTACAGAAGAGTAATTGTGATTTCTGCTGTTAAAGATTATTTTTATAGGCAAATTTTTACCTGTATAATTTTTATTTTTCCAATCCTCCCCAAGAAAACGAATATCCGGCTTCAATTTTTCTAATAGTTTTATTAAATCTTTTTCAGTTTTGTAATGAATAATTTCATCTATATACTTGCATGATTTTAATTGTATTTTACGTTCTTTTACGGATTGGATTGGTTTATTTTTTTCTTTTCTGTCTATTGAAGGGTCGGATTGCAGCCCTACTGTCAGATAATCACATTTATTTTTTATTTCTTGAAACATTAAATAGTGCCCTGCATGAGTAATATCAAATGACCCGCAAGTAAAACCAATTATTTTTTTACTTTTATTTTTTTTCATTATCTTAGATTTTTTAGAAAAATTTCTACAGAATTTTCCCAAGAAAAAAGCAGGGCTTTTTTACGGCAATTACTCCTGTTTAATTTTAGACATTCTTTAGCCGCTTTTTCGAGATTTTCATCTAAAAATCCGTCAATATTATGAGTAATAATATCCATTGGTCCCATTACATTGTGCGCCGCTACCGGTATTTCACAAGACAAAGCTTCTACTATCGCAAGTCCAAACGTATCAGTCATAGAAGGAAAGACTAAAACATCGCTTTGTGATAAAAGCTCTACAAGTTCCTTGTCGGTTTTTGCGCCTAAAAAAACAGCTTTTACTCCGTAAATTTGCTCAAGTTTTTTTCTTTGCGGCCCATCTCCGATAATTAATTTTGTTCCGGGTAGATTGCAATTCAAATATTCTTCTATATTTTTTTCTTTTGCTAATCGTCCTAAATATGTAAAAATGGGTTTTGGATATTTGGGATTTATACCCTCTATTTTTTTAAAAAAATCAACATCAACACCAAGAGGACAAATCACTATATTTTTATACCCCCTTTTTTCGAGTTCTTTTTTCAAGCTATCAGTGCTCACCATTATTATTTCCGCTTTTTTATGAAACCACCGCAGATATGTCCTGGTAATTTTAAATAAAAATTTGCTTACTCTTTTTTTTAGATATTCGTCATAATGAGTATGGTAAGATGTTGTAAATTTAATTTTATTTTTAACACAAATCATGCGAGCTTTTAATCCAAGCGCGCCTTCTGTCACTATGTGCACATGGTCCGGCTTTTCTTCAATTAATGCTTTTTTTAATTTTTTTTCCGAAAAAAAAGAAAAATATACTTCTGGAAACCAGGGTTTTAATGAAAATGAATTGAACAAACCATGGTGAATAACTTTTACCTCGTGGCCTTTTTGGCGTAAAATATTTATTGTTTTTTCAACAGATGTCAGCACTCCGCTTATTTGAGAAATTGAATTATCATTTACAATAAGAATTTTTTTCATAAATTATCGTATTACTTTCCATTCCTTGCTATAAGACTTTCCAATTAAAAGAACAAAAAAACCATTTAGCACCCACTGTGTTAATAATTTTGGCCAGCCTATTTTATGCGCCCTGCGGCCAGTGTGATAAACTAAAAGGTCTTTTGCAAAATATGTTTTACCAATTTTTCCTACCCTTCTAAAAAATTCATAATCCTCGGATGCCACCAAATTTTCATTGTATCCACCCGTCTTTTGGAATACGTCTTTTCTAATCATTTGAAATTCTCCTGTTGCCGCTCCAATTCCAAAATAATTATTTAATATCAGGTTATAAAAATTAAAGATTAAAAAAACCATCTTATCGGCAAAAGTTTCTTGATTTTTAAATACTCTGATAGATACAGTTAGGCCAGCAAGATTTTTGTCAGATTTAAATAAACTTTCCGCTTTTTGAAAAAATGAATTTATGTTTGGAATATAAACATCAGCATCAAGAAAAACAATATATTCACCATGGGAATTTCTGGCCCCCATATTTTTTCCTTCGCTAATTTTCTGACCAGACGCGCTTTTATGCTCTATAATTTTTGCATATTTTTTTGCAATTAAAATTGTTTTATCAGTGCTCTGTCCGTCTGAAATTATTATTTCTTTTTCACCGATGTATTCAGAAAGGCATAAAAGAGTTTTTTCAATTATTTTTTCTTCATTTTTAGTTGGGATAATAAAAGAAATCATTTTAGCTTATTATTTTATGTTTTAAGTATTTGCTTAAAAAATATCCTGAAATTGCTATTACCGCAACTGCGCCAACAACAAAGTATATTTTCATTGAGTCAGCTATATTATTATATAATTGTCCAAAAAAATAACCAACAGAAAGCAAAATACTTACGAGTATTATTTCGCCTAAAAAATTCAGCAGGATATATTTCTTGAAAGAAATACGAGTAGCGCCGGCGGCAATAAGCGTGGCAAGCGATATGCCTAATCCAATCGTTACTTTTGATATTAGTAATATTTTTATATGATATTTGTGAAAAAGACTTTTTGCTTTATCAAATATTTCCGGAGTTATCTTGAAAAAACGGCCATATTTGTTTATAAATGGCCCGGCAAAAAAATAACCGATATAATACCAGGTAATATCTCCAAAAAGGTCGCCGGCTATAATTACCAAAAAAGCGGGAGTAAGTTCAAAAAAACCATTAAGAACAAGAATACCGGAAGCAACCATTAGTATCGGTCCTTCAATTATCGTGCCCAAAAAAAGAAGCAGGTATTTATAACCGTCTAAAAATAATAAAAAGTCGGGAAGAATTGATGTGAGTGACATAGCCTATTTTACTGTCGCATTCATTTTTGCTTTTGTTTTTGGACCAACAAGACCATCAACTGCTAGGCCATTATCTTTTTGCCATTTTTTTACTGCGGCAATTGTCTTCTTTCCGAGTTTTCCATCAACAACAAGGTTTATGTTTAAAGTGTTATTAAAAAATCGTTGCAATTCTTTTACCGCATTGCCAACACTGCCAACTTTTAAAGTAACAGGGCCAAAGTTATATGATGTAGTTTTAGTTAGGGTAGTAGCAGTAGGACAGCGTTGTCCATCTATTGGACTAAAGAGAGTTGTAGCGGTACAGCCGGCAGGTGTGACAGCTAAAATAGAGGTACAGATGCCAGTGGTTGGATTAAAGAGTTCATTTGAAGCGCAAGTAACCGTGTGACTATCAGAAGAGCTTCCTCCACTAGGAGTATTAGCAGAATAGAGGCCCAAGTTATATCCTCTATCCCCATAACTGATTGCTGAGACAAATAATGGAAAAACAAAAAATATGGCTATTGCCGTTAAAGCTAATAATCTGCTTTTGCGCATTTTTTTAGGCGTTATTTTTACCGCCATATAAATAGTTGCCATATGTGTTATCTTCCTTTGATTTTAATAATGAGAGTTTTTTACTTATCACATTAGGTATTTTACTCACAGCAAAAAGCGCGGTAATTGAAAGTATTGATAATAGAAATTGTTTTCTTGTTACTTTTTTGTTCATCATAATGCAGTTATTATATAATTTTATTATAAAATAGTCAAAAGTTAATATAGTTAAAAGACTGACAAAAGTATTATAGCATATGAAAACAGAAAACTTGTGGATAAATTCCTATTTGCTTAAAAGCTTATTATATAATACAATAAAAGTATTAATAGCTAATCATAGATAATAAAAAATGCGTATTTTTGGACTCGGTACACCCGAATTAATTTTAATACTAGTTGTGTTCCTACTTTTCTTTGGCAAAGACAAAATACCAGAGCTTGCAAGAAGCATTGGGCGTTCTTTTAAGGCGCTCAAAGCAGGTTTTAAGGACGCAGAGGATGTAAAGGATGAGATTGAATCCAACCCTGCAAATAAGTCAACTTCTGATAAAAAAGATATATCAAAGAAATAGTATTTTCTACAATGACTTCTCTTCAACATCACGAAGCAAAAAGTGTTTTGGAGCATGTTGGTGAATTAAGAAAAAAATTACTTATTGCTCTTGGCGCCTTTATTGTTGGCGCTATTATTGCTCATATTTTTAATAAAGAAATCATTGATTTTTTATTAAAACCTGCCGGCAGTCAGAGTCTTATTTTCCTGTCTCCGCTTGAACCATTTTTTTTCGTTTTTAAAATTGATTTCATTGCCGGTATTATTATTGCTTTTCCTTTTATTGTCTGGTGTTTATTTTCATATATAACTCCCGCATTGTCTAAGCGAGCTACCACTCTTTTGTTTTCCTTTTATATTACTTCTACGCTTTTATTGTTTGCAGGATTGTTCTACGCATTTTTTATTACAATACCGTTCAGCTTGAAATTTCTTTTCTCTATTACTATTCCAGGCATAGAAAATAATTTCTCCGTAGAAAGATACCTCAGTTTTTTTGTATCTCAAGCTCTCATTATTACGGCTGTTTTTCAAGTGCCTATTTTAGTTATTGGAGGAATTTACCTTGGTGTTTTTAAAACTAAATTATTAGCAGCCAAACGCCGCTATATTTATCTGATTCTTATCATTGCGCTTGCGGTTTTTACTCCAACTGCCGACATTTTCAATCTGGGGATTGTCTTTATTCCTTGCATAGTTATTTTTGAAATTAGTCTTATTGGGGGAAAAATTGTGGAATTTTTGAAGAAAAAAAAGGAAAAAAATCTTAAATCAGTTGATGTCTCTCGCATAGAATAATGTATT
The DNA here is from genome assembly GCA_038063635.1 of Patescibacteria group bacterium. Classification (GTDB taxonomy): domain Bacteria; phylum Patescibacteriota; class Minisyncoccia; order Phycocordibacterales; family UBA9973; genus UBA9973. Next base: position 11,071 of record JBBTUS010000020.1, read on the forward strand.
TTTGTTGTTGTCCTCTCGGCAGGAATCGAACCTGCATCATAACTTCCGCAAAGTTATGTCCTATCCATTGAACGACGAGAGGCTTGCCCCACCAAAGCGCGGGATATTTGTAGATTAGCAATTTTTTTTAAAAAAATCTACTACTGGATCCACTTTAAAAATCAATAAACTCCATTATTTTTTCTGAAATATGTTCTTTCATTTCTTCTTCTTTAACTTTATTTTTAAGCATTTTATTTTTTATTTCATCCGCTAGGAAATATTCAATAGGCATTGAAATAATCGGCATGATTAGTCTTTCTGATTTTATAAAAAGCGTTGGTTTTGTTTCCTTTTGCACCCAGAAAGATTTAATTTTTTCATAGGGAAAAAGACGGTTTTTAATTTTTAACCCTTTTTCATTTAATTCATAAGAAACTAAGTCCGGTTTTTTAATGGCAAAAACCACAATCAACACTCCGCTTAAAACTATTAATACAGCAAAAAAATAATTGCCAAAAATAATAGAGGTTATGGAAACAGCAACCACAATAATACCCAGAGCCCAAAACCAATCATTGTTTCTTTCTTTTTCGTTGTACTCAAGCAGAGACCATTCAATTTTATTGAATTCATTCACCGTTTAATTATATCATCTCGTAGTGAATTTTAAAAATACGCAAAGCGCGTAAATTTTATTTTTGATTATCTTCTGTGAACCAATGTTTTGGCAGAAAATATTTCCAAAAATTAGGATGGTCAACAACGATTTCACTTATAAAAGCGAATGGAATAGCGACAATAGCTGCGGTACCTAAATAACTCCATTTAAATACTCCATCCGTTGCCATTGTGATAGCGATTAAGTCTTCAATAATGCCAAACAAAACGCCGATAATGAAAAATTCTATCAAGCGAATTTTATACTTATGTTTCATTGTAGTAATTATACCACTTTATGCTTTGACAATAAAAGTGATTGTCTTAGTGCGGAGGGTAGAGGACTCGAACCTCTAAGGGCTTTCGCCCGCTTGTTTTCAAGAC
>JBBTUS010000021.1:0-7993 GCA_038063635.1 Patescibacteria group bacterium
ATTTACTAATGTTGCATAACTTTGTACGGGATGCGTCCGCGATTTCGTTCGGGATTCATATCCTTAATTCTATACAAATTCTATTTTATCGTCTTTTTTAAAATAAACATAGGCTTTTCGGCCACCGCTTTTTACTCCCTTTTTGCCTTTGGAAAAAATGCGCTTATCTTCCACTTTTAATACATTTATTTTTATCGGCTTAATTTTATAAACAGCAAATATTGCTTTTTTTATCTCAGTTTTATTTGCAGAATCGGTAACATCAAAAGTGTAAACATTATGCTCGGCAGAAAATGTCGCTTTCTCGGTTATTCTTGGATTTTTAATTATGTTTTTTATTATCATTTTTGTTTTAAGTTCTTTTTATTATCCCCTAGACTCTAAAAATTTTACACTTTCTTCCGGATTTTCTATTAAAAGATATTTGTGATTTAAAACATCAAGCGGATTTAAATTTTTCAGGAAAACAATTTCAACAACAGAAATATTTCTAAAACTTTTTTCTATTTTTTCATTTCTTTCAAATAAAGCGGTAAGCATTCTGGGCTTTTTTGAATTTTCAAGATTTTTCCATCCAGATGCTTTCCCCAAATTTTTTACGACTTCAATGGCTTTTTTTGTTTTTATATCTGAAGCATCAAGTGAATTAACAAAAATAATTTCTCCATCTTTATGTTTTTTTGACAAAACAGAAAAAAGAGCCTGCGCGCGCATTTTTCTTGAAATTTTTCTCTTATAATTCTTTTCTGCGAGCGGACCATGAGTAACGCCTCCGCCAACCCAAATAGGAGAACGGCTTGACCCATGGCGAGCGCGTCCTGTTCCCTTTTGTTTCCAAGGTTTTTTACCCCCACCTCTAACTTCTCCGCGGTCTTTGGTGTCCGCCGTGCCTGAACGCTTATTTGAGCGCATTCCTTCCACGACTTGATGCACTAAGTCAGCGCGCCATTTTGCATTGAAAACTTTTTCAGGAAGTTTTATTTTTCCCGCTTCAACTCCTTTTTGATTGTATATTGTTGCCTCCATCCCGTACGAAATAGGACGCGTACGCTTACGCAATATCCTCTTTTTTATTATTAATAATGTTTTTCATGTTTTTCATAATTTTGTTTATTTTATGCGTCCCGTACGAAGTCTTGCTAATAAAGTTTCGTAATGTACGATAAGTTAATTTACTAATGTTGCATAACTTTGTACGGGATGCGTCCGCGATTTCGTTCGGGATCCATTTTATCTTGCAACTATTTCAATCAGACTTCCGTATTTTCCGGGAATTGCTCCTTTTACAAACATTATATTATTTTCTTTATCAACAAAAATTACCTTTAAATTTTTTTGAGTTATTCTATCCGAACCCATTCTTCCCGGCATTCTCATCCCGACCGGAACGTGCGTTCTAAGACCTCCCCCAATTGACCCTGGTTCTCTTTCTGAATGTTTCTGGCCGTGAGTTCTTGGACCACCGGCAAAACCATGTCGTTTTACAACACCTTGAAAACCCTTGCCTTTGGATATTCCGGAAATTTGAAGATTATCACCGGGAGAAAAAATTGAAACATCAATTTTGTCGCCTTCTTTCACAATACTTGTATCTATCGGTTTTAATCTAAATTCTTTAAGAAATCTAAAAGGCTCATTTTTCATTTGACCCATACGGGCTTTGTTAATTCTTTGTTTTTTTTGTTCACCGAAACCAACCTGAACAGCATTATAACCGTCTTTTGTTTTCTCAAAAACTCTTGTGACAACGATAGGACCCGCAGAAACAACCGTCACAGGAATAACTGTTCCATCTTCCCCGAAATATTGAGTCATATTCTTTTTTGTTCCAAGAATAAATTTTGTCATGTTTTGTTATGAGCGTAGCGAATTTCAAAACTGAACATCCCGCACATACTCTAATAAATTTTTTACTAATTGTTCATAATTTTCTTCAATAATCGTTTTGTAAGTATGTGCGGGACTTAAGAAAACATAGTCGCCTTGCTCCTTGTTTTCTAAAGCATTTTTACATCAATATCAACTCCGGAAGGAAGTGATAAATTAGTCAGCGCTTCAATAGTTTTAGCTCCAGGATTTATAATATCAATCAATCTTTTATGCACTCTTATCTCAAATTGTTCTCGCGTATTTTTATAGACAAAAGAAGCTCGATTGACAGTGTATTTTTTGATTTCAGTCGGTAAAGGCACTGGTCCTACAATTACCGCATCATAGCGCATAGCAGTATCCATAATTTGTTTTACTGACGCATCTAAAATCTTGCTCTCGTAAGCGCGAACTCTAATGCGAAGCACTATTTTATCGTCTTCCTTTTTCTCTTTTATTTTAGAAGAAACTTTAGGTTTTTTGACCTGCCTCGCCGCCAGCCTCGCCGAGTCAAGGCGGGAGTCAAGGCGGGCCTTTTTTGGTAATACTTTTGTTTTGTCTTTTACCTTTTTTATTTTTGTTTCTTTGATTGTCATGAACAATACATTTTAATTAAGCAAGAATTTTTGTAACAACTCCTGCGCCAACTGTTTTACCTCCTTCGCGAACTGCAAATCTTTGCGATTCTTCAAGCGCAATTGGAGTAACTAATTTAACCGTAAGTTTAACCGTATCTCCGGGCATAACCATTTCTACGCCTTCAGCCAAGGTAACATCGCCGGTAACATCTGTTGTACGAATATAAAATTGAGGTTTATATCCTTTAAAAAATGGGGTGTGACGTCCGCCTTCCTCTTTCTTTAAAACGTATAATTCACAAGTGAAATTATCATGCGGCGTAACTGTACCCGGTTTAGCTAAAACTTGTCCGCGAGTAATATCTTCTTTTTTAAGGCCACGAAGTAAAACTCCGGCATTATCTCCAGCAATGCCTTCTTGAAGATTTTTGTTAAACATTTCAATACCGGTAACTGTTGATTTTTGAGTTGGCTTGATTCCAATAATTTCAATTTCTTCACCAACTTTTACAGAACCTCTTTCTATTTTTCCTGTTACAACAGTACCGCGGCCTTCAATTGAGAATATGTCCTCAACCGGCATAAGGAATGGTTTTTTTATGTCTCTTTCAGGAATTGGAATATAAGTATCAAGAGCATCTGTCAGGTCAAGAATTTTCTTTGCCCATTCATCATCTACCGACTTGGCTTCAAGCGCTTTCAAAGCAGAACCGCGGATAACTGGAACATTTGCGCCATCAAATCCTTGTTTTGTAAGGAGTTCACGGATTTCTTCTTCAACCATATCAATCATATCCTTGTCCTCAACCATATCGCACTTGTTTAAGAAAACAATCATTTTTGGAACACCAACTTGTTTTGCAAGTAAAACGTGTTCACGGGTCTGTGGCATAGCGCCGTCAGTAGCCGCAACCACAAGAATAGCGCCATCCATTTGAGCGGCGCCGGTAATCATATTTTTAATGTAATCAGCGTGTCCCGGGGCATCAATATGCGCATAATGACGAGCGTCAGTCGCATACTCGTTATGTGAAATATTAATTGTAATTCCACGAGCTTTTTCTTCAGGAGCATTATCAATTTGATCAACCCCGCGAAGTCTAACTGTTTTACCAGCTAAATTAAGAACATGTAAAATTGCCGCAGTTAAAGTAGTCTTACCATGGTCAACGTGACCAATAGTTCCTACGTTTACGTGTGGCTTATCTCTTTTAAATTCTTCTGCCATATTTTTACCTGCCCCGTCAAAGGCGGGGTGAAATTAATAACTAAAACTTAACATACGAGAACCAGTTGCTAAGGCTTAATTACTAATCCAATTAAAACCCGACGCTTTCGGTCGGGATTCCGACTTTATGTCGGGACTAATAATAAATTAACAATAGAAAAACTGCCGAAAGTGCAGTTATCACTATAATAGCAAATTAAAAAATAATGTCAAACCCTGTAGTGAATTTTGGCGAAGCGCATAGCGCATTTTTAAAAATATCGCCAAAATCTACTACGGGGTCAAATAAAAGGCATTAAACCCCAGAGCTTGCTCTGGGGTTTAATGCCTTTTATTTTCTAAAATAGAAATAAGTTTTTGAACAATTTTACTGAATTTTTTAATAAGTTCAATTTTATTATCATCTTCTAACGTTCCATATATCAAACTGTCATCTTTTTTATTTATTAAATCTCCTGTTTCTTGAAAAATCTCATTTTTTATATCTATTAATTTGTTTTTGATTTCAGAATCTTTTAAATCATTTAAAAGAACGTCTAAAATACCAATGACATTAAAATAATTATTGACGCCTAACCTGTTGGATTTATAATATTTTTCAATTTCTGCATCCATTAAACCTTCTGTCTTTTTTTCCCATTTTCTTCTTCTGTTGTTATCTTTTGAAAAAGTATCGGTAAAAATTGGTCCGCTAATGTAGTGTTTGGAAATTTCCAAAGAAAGTTTAGCTAGGTCGGATTGTTCTAGGTCTATCTTTTTTAAATCAAAATTTTCTCCATAATCTATAATCAGGATAGGATTTTCATTCTCGGAACAAAATACCGTTAATTTTTTAGCTTTTTCCAAATTATCTTTTTTTTCTTGGCTCTTTTCTATTTCATCCATATCGGCTGTTGGTTTAAAATTTTCTTTAGACATGAACCTTATTATAATAAAAAAACATCCTGCAGTACAGGATGTTTTGATTTAGGTTATATCTAAAATTTATTTTCTGGTTGCAATAATAGTTTCAGCAACCCCGAACCAAAGCCTTCGGCTTGGTACGGGGCAGGCATTTTGTTTTATATTATTTACGAGCCGCGATTATAGTGTCAGCTACATTCTGAGGTACTATGTCATAACGCATAAATTCCATCGTGAATGATGCTCTTCCTTCGGTCATAGAACGAAGGCCGGTCATATATCCAAACATTTCAGAAAGAGGAACGATTGCGCGGAGCACTTTATTCATTCCACGGTTTTCCATGCCTTCTATAATTCCGCGTTTTGAAGAAATATTTCCAGTAATATCTCCCATAAATTTTTCTGGAGTTACAATTTCAACTTTCATCATCGGTTCTAAAATAACCGGTTTGGCGCGCTTGCAAGCATCCTGTATTGCCATAGAAGCCGCTATTTTGAAAGCCATTTCGTTTGAGTCAACTTCGTGATAAGAACCATCCCAAAGTTCTACCGAAACATTAACAATTCTAAATCCTGCCAGCACTCCCCGATCAAGCCCTTCTTTAAATCCTTTTTCACAAGGAGCGATATATTCTTGAGGAATAACTCCGCCTCTAATAGTATTGATAAATTCAAATTCTTTTGACCGTTTTGTATTTTTTGGCAAATCTTCAACTTCTTCTTTAGTGAGAATTTCCATTGGTTTAACTTTAATTTTTACGTGGCCATAGTTTCCGCGACCGCCTGATTGCTTGATATACTTACCTTCGGCCTCAGCATTACTGGTGATAGTTTCTCTATAAGCAACTTGCGGCTTGCCGACATTTGCCTCAACGGTAAATTCTCTTTTCATGCGGTCAACGATAATTTCCAAATGGAGTTCTCCCATTCCGGCGATAATTGTCTCTCCGGTTTCTTGGTCAGTAGAAACTTTAAAGGTCGGGTCTTCTTGAGCCAGACGATTAAGCGCCATACCCATTTTTTCTTGGTCAGCTTTTGTTTTTGGCTCAATGCGAAGTGAAATAACCGGTTCCGGAAAAACAATTCTATCCAGTTCAATTGGATTATTTTCATCACAAATAGTGTCTGAAGTAATAGTATCTTTTAATCCTACGGCGGCGGCTATTTCTCCGGCAAAAACTTTTTTCATTTCTTCCCTGTCATTGGCATGCATGCGCAATATTCTGCCGATGCGTTCTCTATTTCCGGTTCTAGGATTATAAATATAAGAACCAGCGGTTAAAGTTCCAGAATAAACTCTAAAGAAAATGAGTTGGCCGACAAAAGGATCTGTCGCAACTTTAAACGCCAGAGCAGAAAAAGGTTCAGAATCTGAAGCATTTCTAACAATAGGGTTATTGTTATCGTTTGGGTCTGTTCCTGTTATAGGAGGAATATCAAGCGGTGAAGGAAGATAATCCACAACGCCATCAAGCACTAATTGAACACCTTTATTTTTTAAAGCAGACCCGGCATAAACTGGGAAAATTTCATTATTTATAACTCCTTTTCTTAAAAGTTTTTTCAAAATAACCATATCCGGAATTTTTCCTTCCAAATAATCATTCATGACTCCGTCATCTTGCTCTATGATTTTTTCAATAAGTTCATGATGATATTTTTCAGCTTCAGATTTTAAATTTTCCGGAATTTCTTTTTCAATAACTTTATTCCCCATTTCTCCTTCAAAATAAAAAGCTTTCATGGTAAATAAATCTATGACACCTTCGTGCTTTTCTTCAAGTCCGATAGGAATCTGCATTCTGACGGCTTTTTTTGTAAGACGTTCCAATATTGTTTTATATGAATGTTCAAAAGACGCGCCAGTTCTATCCAGTTTATTAATAAAACAAATGCGAGGGACTTTAGCTTCGTCAGCATAACGCCAATTTGTTTCTGATTGGGGTTCAACACCTGCCACACCATCAAAAACAACAACCGCGCCATCAAGCACGCGAAGAGACCTTTTTACTTCAACTGTAAAATCAATATGCCCCGGAGTATCAATAATATTAAAACGGTGTTTTTTATTTTTATCATTACCTGCATAAGTAGGCGTCCAAAAACAGGTAACAGCGGCAGAAGTAATAGTGATGCCACGCTCTCTTTCTTGTTCCATCCAGTCAGTGACAGTGTCTCCTTCATGCACTTCTCCTATTTTATGCGATACGCCAGTATAAAAAAGCACACGCTCGGTAGTGGTTGTTTTGCCTGCATCAATGTGAGCAATAATTCCAATATTTCTAACCTTTTCTAGTGGGTAATCTCTTTCCATGAATAGTTATAGGTTGATAGTTAATAGTTTTTAGCGATTAACAAATAATTTGATAATAAAAAGCGCCTAGCGCGCTTGTATTACTATATAATATAAAAACACTTTTTGCAAATAAAAAAAGCAGGATGATTAATCACCTGCCTTTCAATTTTTTCACAAAAATTTTACCATCTCCTGTTGTGTTTATCGTTTCCACAAAGTCCTCCACAATCAGGACACCAATTTCCTGTCCCAATTCCCCAATTGGGATCTGTTGGGTCGTTTAACATTGATCTCCTTTTTCTGAGTAAGGGAGAACTTGAATCAGCTGAATCTTTTTTTAATTCTTCTTTTTTTTCATTTTTTTAATTTTTTCCATACATTTATTTTTAAAATTTTCAAATAATAATTTTCTTTTAGAATATCACTTTAAGATATTTTGTCAAACACAGTATCATCTACGCTATCGCGTAGATGATACAAATATGATACTTAAAATTTTTTTATATAAGATTTAGCTAATTTAAATGTTTTAAAATTATCTCCTATTTTTATTTTTTTTAAATAGTCTAAAAAATCTTTTGGGAGTGGAGAAGGTCCAACCCAAACACTTTTTTGAATCATAATAAAACCAAAATTTTTAAGTTGACGACGAAACCAATCTCGTTCTTTTTTCATTGCTTCTGGAACATCATAAATCAAAAGCATGTCCTTCAATGCGTTTTCCGAAAAATTTGAAACAAAAGAGTAAAGATATTTCCTCTTAATAATTTCCTTTTCTTTTCTAAAATCACCAGAACTAAAATCAGGCAAACCCAAAAGATTAACTGACATACCTTTATATTTTAATCTTCTTGCTACCATATTTAAATTATATCTCTTTTTTATATCTACGCTATAGCTGAGATGTGTATAAATATATTATTTCAAAAGATATTACTAAAAAACCATCTACGCGATAGCGTAGATGTAAATATTGAGTACACAACCTAAAAGAAAAATCCCCCTGTCGAGAGAGATTTCATGTATCCTTCGACAATGCTCAGGATAATTTTTTACAAAGTAAAAAATTACCAGGCAAAATGAGCAAAAGCTTTGTTGGCTTCAGCCATTTTGTGAGTA
>JBBTUS010000022.1:0-9239 GCA_038063635.1 Patescibacteria group bacterium
GCGGGATTATTTTATTAATAATTTTATAAATCTTTTTTTACCTATCTTAAGCGTTAAATTATTTAAAATTTTTATATTTTGATCCGTTATATTTTGATTTTTTATTAAATCATGCACTGCGTTCCCTAAAACAAGCCTTCTCCACTCTCCTTTTGAAGCTAGAATTTTATTCTTTACTAAAGCGTCACAAAGTAATTCCCCAATTTCACAAACTACTTCTTCCATACTGTCCGGAATCCCTTTTTTTTGAAAAGTTTTTACAAAATTTTCTTCCGCCTCTTTTGCCTTTTTCTCTCCGTGATAAGTCCTTACTATATTTAAAGCAAGTTTAACTTTTGCATCTCTTGGGTTTATTAATTGTTTTTTTATATTATTTTCAATCTGCTCTATTTCAGAAAAAGAAATGTCGGTGCAAAGTCTCATATATTTTGTAATTAGATTGTCAGGTATAGACATAAGTTTGCCGAACATATCATTTGGTTTTTCGTCTAAGGAAATATAATTGCCGAAACTTTTACTCATTTTTTTAATGCCGTCAATTCCTTCAAGAAGCGGCAATGTCAAAATATCTTGTTCTGGCATTTGATAAAAACGCTGAACGCGACGTCCCATTAATAAATTAAATTTTTGATCTGCTCCGCCAATTTCAAGGTCGGCTTTTATTGCCACAGAATCATATCCTTGAAGCAATGGATAGAGAACTTCGAGAATTGTGATGTCTTGATTATTTTCAATTCTTTTTTTAAAATCAGCGCGATGTAAAACTTGTTGTATTGTGCCGGCTTTTGAAAGTTCAAGTATGGTCGTCATATTTTTATCCAGCCAGTCGCTATTATAACGAACTTCTGTTTTTTTAATATCTAAAATTTTGCCTGCGTGTTTTAGATAATTTTTCATATTTTTTTTAATCTCTGAAGCGCTGATTATCTTTCTTGTTTCAGATCTGCCTGAAGGATCGCCAACCATTGCGGTCGCATCTCCTATAATTAGAACCGCCTTATGCCCCAGGTTTTGAAATTGGCGTAATTTCCTAAGCGGAACGCCATGTCCAAGATGAAGATCCGGCGCAGTCGGGTCAATGCCTAATTTTACCCGAATTTGTTTTCCGGTTTTAAGTATTTTAATAAGATGTTCTTTTTCAATAATTTCCTCAACCCCGCGACTTAAAAGCTCATTTATTGTCTTTTCATCTGTTATAACCTTCATTCTCTGGATTATAACAATAAACGAGGAGCATAAACAAGTTTGTTGTTTAATGTCCGAGTGTTATTGTTATATGGTATTCCATATAACACACAATCTGTTATGATTAACATAATGCTAAAAAAATATAAAAATAGAGCATCTTCAAAAAATTTAGTACTCCTTTGTGCTGGAATTTTTGTTTTTATAGCAAGTATAGGAATTATTTGGATATCTTCAATAAGAATTCCTGATTTTCGTTCCTTTAGTGACAGAAAAATAACAAATTCCACCAAGCTTTATGACCGAACCGGCGAGATTTTGCTTTTTGACATTCATCAAAACGTAAAAAGGACTGATATTCGTTTCGAGGAAATGGGGGCAAATATAAAGAATGCGACTATAGCAGTTGAAGATGCTGATTTTTACAACCATAGCGGCGTAAGAATAACCTCCACTATTCGAGCTGTCCTTTCAAATATTTTTGATATTGGTATTGGCGGTGGCGGCTCAACTATCACGCAACAATTAGTAAAAAATACTTTGCTAACTTCTAAAAAAACGATTGCCAGAAAAATAAAAGAGTGGATTTTAGCGGTAAAAATAGATAGGTCAATACCTAAAGAAAAAATTCTTGAATATTACTTAAATGAAGCTCCTTATGGTGGAAGTATTTATGGAATAGAAGAAGCGGCTAAAACATATTTTGGCAAAAAAGCGCAAGACTTAGGTCTCGCGGAAGCCGCTTATCTTGCATCAATACCTCAATCCCCCACATTCTTGTCGCCTTATGGTAAAAATAAAAGCAAATTAGATGATAGAAAAAATTTTGTTCTATCAAGAATGCTAGACCTGAAATTTATTTCAAAAGAAGAATACGATAAAGCAAAAAATGAAATTGTAACTTTCCAGCCACAGGCAATAATGGGCATCAGAGCGCCACATTTTGTATTTTTTATTAAAGATTATTTGGAACAAAAATATGGAATAGATGCTGTTGAAAAAGGCGGGTTAAAGGTTACCACTACTCTTGACTATAATCTACAACAGAAAGGTGAAGAAATTACCAAAAATGGCGCTTTAGAAAATGAAAAAAGTTGGAATGGCTCTAATGCCGGACTAGTGGCCATAGACCCAAAAACCGGGCAAATTTTAACAATGGTTGGTTCAAGAGATTATTTTGACAAAGGAATTGATGGAAATTACAATATAGCAACCGCAATAAGACAGCCAGGCTCGTCTTTTAAGCCTTTTATTTACGCCACAGCGTTCAATAAGGGGTTTACGCCTGACACTGTGCTATTTGACCTATCAACAGAATTTCAAACAACCTGTAATGAATATGGCAAGGCGCTGTCTGGATACAATCAATCAGACTGTTATATGCCAGATAACTATGACGGTAAATTTCGCGGACCAATTAAATTAAAAGACGCTTTAGCTCAATCTATAAACATTCCGGCGGTAAAGCTTCTTTATTTAGTTGGTTTAAAAGACGCATTTAAGACTGCGCAAGATATGGGAATCACTACATTAAGAGACCCAAATCGCTACGGACTCACTTTAGTTATTGGAGGCGGAGAAGTATCTCTGATTGACATGACTTCCGCTTATGGAGTTTTTGCCAATAATGGTCTAAAAAATAAATATACCGGAATTTTAAAAATTGAAGATAATTCAGGAAGAGTTTTAGAAGAATTCATGCAAAATACAAGAGAATCTTTGCCTAAAAATACAGCCTTGACTATTTCAAATATTTTATCTGACAATAATGCTCGTATCCCGACATTTGGAGCGCATTCAGTATTGGAAATTTCAGGGAGAGAAGTAGCGGTAAAAACCGGAACGACAAATAATAATAAAGATGCTTGGACTATTGGTTATACTCCGTCTATTGCAGTTGGTGTTTGGGCCGGCAATAATGATAATAAGCCGATGAAGAAAGGTGGGTCTGCCGTCGCTGGACCTATTTGGAATAAATTTATGACAGAAGCGTTAAAAAATCTTCCAAATGAAAAATTTGAGAAACCAAATTTAGAAATTGACCCAATAAATGTAAAACCTGTCTTGAGAGGTTTTTGGCAGGGAAACGAACATTTTTTTATTGATAAAATTTCCGGGAAGTTGGCGGGAGAATTTACGCCAAAAGAAACTATGATAGAAAAAATCATAACAAACGTTCATTCAATACTTTATTGGGTAGATAGAAATGATATTTTGGGGGCGCCGCCAAAAAATCCATACGACAATCAACAATTCAATCACTGGGAAATTCCAGTTCAAAACTGGTGGGCTCAAAACAAAAATAAATATGCTATAACCAGTTGGTCGGATGCTCCAACGGAAATAGATGACGTGCATACAAGCGAGTCCAAGCCAAATGTTTTAATAATTGAACCAAACACCAACACAAGTTATTTTCCAGACCAAAAAATACAATTAAAAATTGCCAGTTTAGGTCGTTTTCCTCTTCAAAAAATAGATATTTTTATTAATGACGTGTTTTTAAGCTCGGTTAGTTCTCCATTTAATTTTTCCTTTATTCCATCGGACTTGGAAAATCTTAGAAATAAAAATGAAATAAAACTAATCTTCTATGATACCGCTTATAATCGCGCAGAAACTATTTCCGCCTTTACTGTTATTCAATAATTATCTTAAATCTATTGGCGCTCTTTTACCCAGAGATTCTTTTAATTTTAAAGCAATAATATCTTTCTTAAAAAAAATTTCATTCTTATATATTGGCTTGATATTCAAGTAAATTATATTATTTTTTATCTTTATATCTTTGGAATCTAACTTAATTCCAATAACCTTAAACACAACTTCACAAATAGATTCTTTTTTAATCTGCTCTGAAACAAGAAGATTGCTAAATTTGAAAAGTAAATCCTTTATTTTAATCATCCCAATACTAAAATTTTAAATTTTTATTAATAAGTATCATATATTTTTTCTTTCTAATTATTCTTATTTTTATAAAATTTAATCAAAAATTTAGTACGGGACAGGTAATCATTACCTGTTCATCGGCATTATTAAATAAGTAAATGAATTATCAGCTACACCCTGAACAACTAAGGGTTTTGAAGATTGATTTAACTTAATAGAAACACTATCTGTGTTTATAGACTGGAAACAATCAAAAAAGTATTTATAATTAAAACTCAATTCAACATTTTCCCCGGACATTACGGCATCTAAATATGTCTTATTTTCTCCAATATCGTTGTTTTGGGAGGATAGTTCAAAAATTTTATCTTTTGGTTTAATTAAAAGATTTACTTGATTAAATTTATCCGAAAAAATATTTGATAGTTTTAAAGCATTTAGTAGGTCTTGCTTAAGCACAACAACATCTGTAGTAAATTCTTTAGGAATTATTTGACAATAGTCTGGAAAAATACCATCTATAATTCTGGAAGTTAAATAACTATTATTAGAAGAAAAAGAAATTTGATTTTTATTAAAACAGACCTTCATTTCACCGGAAAATTCTCCAAAAACTCTCAATATTTCAGGAATATTTTTAAATGGAATAAGTATACCTATAATTTTTTCAATTCCCTTTATTTTTATTTTTTTCTCAGCCAATCTAAAAGAGTCTGTGGAAACAAAAACTAAATTATCTTCATTTGTATACATATAAACACTGGAAATTTCAGGTTTTATATCAGAGAGAGAGGAACTATAATAAACTGATTTAATTCCATCTATTAATTTTTTTGATTCAATTATAAAAGTTGCACCATCAACTTTTGGAATTGTTGGAAAATCTTCATGAGGCTGGCCTTTTAATTTTATTTGAGTCTTTTTTGTCTTAATTAACAAGTTTCCATCTTTTTCTTCAATTAAAACATTTTCATTTTGATAAATATTGGAAAAAATTCCAACCAAAACGGACCCGGAAATAGCCACAATCCCCTCTTTTTCAATTTTAGCCGGGATTTCTATTTCAATGCCAAGGCTTAGGTTCGTGGCGCGTAATTTTAATGATTTTCCTACTGCAATAAAAAGTATGGAATTTAAAACCGGAAGCGTTAAGTTTTTTCCGGTAATCCTTTCTGTTTGAAAAATTGCATTTTTAATTTTTTCTATTTCACATTCTAGTTTCATCCCATAAGAAGTTATCCTAATAATACTTTAACTAAATAGTATTAAGAAACTTTAATTAATTTTTTATAATCGGTTCCCGATAGTTAACTTCTAACGGGACATGTATGTTTATATATTATATATTTAATTTATTAATACTATTAGTTCTGTTGATAAGTGTATAATTAACTTTTAATGCTATTTTATATGATTATTTTTATAAATTATTTTTGATTATTATCTAATAACTTTTTATTACTAATTAATTATTTTTTATTATCTTTTATTTTATTTTTTTTAACTTTTATTATTAACAGTTTATTTATTGATAATTCTTCTCATTTCAACCGCTTATTAACAGCTATTTAAACATAATTCGTATCTGTTCCAGCTCTTGCATAAGCTGTGGGTCGTTTTTTAAATCCTCTTTTATTTTTAAATAAGAGTGTATTACCGTCGTGTGGTCTTTTCCCCCTAATTTTTGTCCAATTAAAGGATAGGAAACATTAAAATCTTCTCTTAATAAATACATAACAATTTGTCGAGCTTTAACAATTTCTTTTCTCCTTGTTTTTTCATAAATAGACGACTCTTCTAAATTATAATATTCACTGATAATTTTTACCACATCCTTTATGGCAACATTTTTCCTTGGTTTTATGTTATTTTTTAGTAAATTTTTTACCTCAGATAAAGAAAGAGACTTATTTTTTAAGCGATACTGGCAAACGATAGTGTTTAAACTCCCTTCAAGTTCGCGAATGTTTCCTCTTATAGCTGAAGCTAAATATTCAATAATTTCCTGATTTAAATCAATGCCGTGTTCCTGTAGTTTTACTTTTAAAATTGCCAACCTGGATTCATACTCTGGTTCAGAAATATCAACAATCATACCAGCTGCAAAACGCGACTTTAATCGGTCTGCTAGTTCGGGAATATAATTTGGATGCTTATCCGAGGAAAATATAATTTGTTTATTGTTTTCATAAAAAGTATTAAACGTATGAAACAATTCTTCTTGAATTTTTTCCATTTTCCCGATAAATTGGATGTCATCAATAATTAATAAATCATATTTTCTATATTTTTCTTTAAAAGAATTAGCTTTATTGTTTTGCAGTGAGTTTATAAAATCAGTGGCAAACTTTTCCAATGTTATATAATTTACTTTTTTATTCGGATATTTTTCTTTTATAGAGTTTCCTACTGCTTGAATTAAATGTGTTTTACCAAGACCAGTGCACCCATAAACAAAAAATGGATTATATTTTGTGCCGGGATTTTCTATTATTGCTTGAGATGCGGCATAGGCTAGTTCATTAAAAGGTCCTACAATAAAAGAATTAAAACGATATCTGGGGTTTAAATTATCTTCTGGATTTATATATAAGTCCGCCAGCGGCAATTCTTTATTTATATAGGATTCATTTGTTTTTAATATTTCCTGTTTATTTGTTTCAATTTTAGTTATTATATATTCAACAGCGCGCATATTTTCATACGCATCAGCAATAGTTTTAGTAATAAGCTTATGATACTTATTTTTTAACCAATCACGGACAAATTCATTAGGAACGCCAACATAAACAATACCCACTTCTTCTTTTAAAATACAGGTGTTTTTAAACCAAGTACTAAAATTTGCCTTTGAAACACTGGTTTCTATCTCAATTAAACAGTTTTCCCAAAGTTGTTTTGTATCCATCCCGTATGAAGTAGAAAATCTTTAGATTTTCGTAGTTAGCTTGCTAATAACGACTATAAAAACTTATTTGGTACAATATTTTCTGTAATCTTAATTAACTGTAGGACTTCGTACGGGATCCATTGCCTCACATTATACTACTTACTTTTTAAATAATACTGCTAAAAACTTGGTAACTCTGTTGATAAACTGTTGATAAAAACAGGCACTAGGCGTAGGCTTTAGGCGCTAGCTAGAACAAGAGATTGCCTAATTCAAATTTTTAATATAGAATACTTTTATGTCACAAACCTATCAACCTAAAAAAAGAAAGAGAGCAAAAGCCCACGGATTTTTAGTTAGATCAAAAAGTAAAAACGGCAAACAGGTTTTAGCGCGAAGGAGAAAAAAAGGACGCGCTAAACTGTCAGTTTAATACTTTTTTATAGATTTATTATTATGCTTCCTAAAAAGAACAGGGCCGGTAAAAAGGCAGTGGAAAAAATCTTTAAAGACGGTATTTTTATTGATTCTAATAATTTAAATCTTAAATATATTTTAGAAAATAACGCTACTCCCCCGCAAATATCCTTTATCGTGCCTAAAACCATTGAAAAAAAAGCAGTCAGAAGAAATTATTTAAGAAGATGCGGATATATAATTTTAAAAAAATATTTTAATAAAATACCAAATGGATTTTTAGGCGTATTTATTTTTAAAAAATATCAAAATAATATTTTAACACTTGAAAATGAAATTAAAATCATACTTAATAAAATTTATTAGTTTTTATCAGAAACATATTTCTATTTTTAAAAAACCAAGCTGTGTTTTTTATCCATCCTGTTCGGAATATACCAAAGAAGCTATAGAAAAATATGGTATTTGTAAAGGTTTTCGTCTTGGCTTTTTTCGAGTACTGCGTTGTCATCCTTGGCAAAAAAATCACATAGACCCAATAAAATAACTTTGTTTTATAGAGCTATTTTTAAAAAACCGATAAAAAAGTTGGTTTTTTTCTTGTTTTAATATAAGATTAAAGAATGCTTGGAAACATTTGGGATATAGTTTTATATAATCCACTCTTAAACGCGCTGGCTTTTTTAGTTTCTATTGTTCCCGGCGGAGACGTTGGGGTTGCAGTTATCGCCCTTACTCTTTTTGTTAAAGTGGTATTATTCCCTCTTTCTCAGCGTTCTATTGAAAGTCAGGCGAAAATGAATTTACTTACCCCGGAACTTAAAAAAATTAAAGATAACGGCGCAAACAAAGAAGAACAAGCCAAACAAACATTTGAGCTTTATAAAAAACACAAAACTAATCCATTTTCAGGCTGTCTTTTGGTTTTAATTCAAATTCCAATTATTTTTGCGCTCTATTATGTTTTTTTAAAAGGAATAAATTTTGATGGCGGTAATTTATATTCATTCGTTCATATTCCAGAAAAAATAAATATGAACTTTTTAGGACTTGTTGATATTAGCGGAAAGGGTTTATGGTTTTTTGCAGTTTTAGCTGGAATTTCACAGTATTTTCAAGCTTATTTTATGCCTAAACCAGCAACAAGCAATGCGGTAAATAAAAGCTCTTTTCAGGAAAATTTTTCAAGAAGCATGCAAACACAAATGAAATATGTATTTCCTTTTGTCGTTGCCTTTATCGCATATAGTGTTTCCGGAGCAATTGCGTTGTATTGGATTACAAGCAATGTGTTTGCCATAGGACAGCAAATTTATGCAAAAAAGAAAAATACAGCAATTGTTGCAATAAAATAAATTTTTATGAATAAAAGTGAAATGCAAAATTTAATAAAAGAATTGGTTGAAAAAACCACCATACCGGTTAAAGAGGTCTTAATTTTAGAAGATGGGTCAAAAACTACTTGCTTTTCCGTGGAAGTTTCTGAACCGCATTTTTTTCTGGGGCGTGGAGGCGAAGCTCTTTTTGCGCTAAATCATCTTGCTCGTAAAATAATTGAAGCCAAAAGAGATTCAGATAGCGATGAAGACTTGAATATTATGGTTGATATAAATGGTTTTCAAAAAAAGAGAATAGAAGGGTTGCGAGCCACGGCGCACATGATGGCGGAACGCGCAAGATATTTTAAATCAAACATAGAAGTTGACCCAATGCCGGCTTTTGAACGACGAATTATACATGAATTTTTATCTGAAGAAATTGACCTAAAAACAGAGTCAACAGGAGAAGGTATGGCTCGCAGGGTTGTTATAAAATATATAGGAGGTATATAGCTGATAGCTGATAGCTGATAGCT
>JBBTUS010000022.1:9339-12940 GCA_038063635.1 Patescibacteria group bacterium
TATTATTTTAGGTAATTAGAAAACCAAACTTTTGTAATAAGTTGTAAAACTAATTTTTTACTTCAAACTAAGTTCCCAAAGATAAGAATCGATTTTGTTCATAAAAAATAGATAGTTTTCATTGTCGTCTATGGAGAGTTTTATGCCATCCACATCTTCCCCGTCTGGAAGAGATGATGGATCTGCAATAAATGCCGCATTTCCATTTAGGGCGTCTATTTTCCAAATTTCATCATTAAAAGAAACTTCTCCTTGGTACCAGCTATCAGGATAATCTCCCCTACCAATAAATTTAGGCACAGCGCAATAAATGACAGCGCTTATATTGTTCCAAACACATTTTTCAGGCATGGTTTTTATCCCGACTGAAGCCGATTCTTTTGTTTCTGTATTGTAAATCTTTAAAGATAAATTATTATCGCTATAAAGAACCAATTTTCCACTAGGGCTTGTTAGTGTTGTGAGTCCTTTTATATTAGATAAAATTTTAGTAAAATTTTTCTGATTTGGATTAATTGCGTACATATAGCCCAATACATCGCTGGAAGGCTTAGTGGTCAGTGTAATCATTTTATTGTTTGGCCACAAACTTAACCATTCTGTGAAAGGAGAACTGAATATTTGATTTTTTTTATCTCCCAAGTATCCGGAAGTCACGCCAATAGCGCTATTGCCGATATTAAATAAATAAAATATTTTTAACGTGTCAGGCGACAAACTTAAATCTGAAATATTTTCAGGCAAGAAAGAACCAACTATTTGATTGTCTTCTAAAATATCGCCTCCTAAAATTTCCTTTGGCAAAGACCCTACGAATGTTTCAATTGTTTTTGCGTCGTTTTTTAGATATCTCACTATCACCGATTCCCCTTTATTTCCAAAATATGCTTCATGAACTTGAGGAATTAAAGTAGCCGTAATCTTACGTTCATCTATTTTATCCGCAAAAGTTTGATAAATATTTCCATTTAATTTTTCCACATATCTTAATGCCGTCGCAAATTCAGTTGGTGGCGATGTTGGCTTTGGTGTTTTCGCAGCGACTGGCATCTCTGCGATATTCTCTGTTACTGGAGCAGGAGTCATTATCGGAACATCTTTAAATCTTTCTTTCATAAAAACTCCAAAACCGGCTATTTGCATATTTGACACCTTTCTTAATTTATTTATAGATGCTTCTTCCGCAATAGGAGGAATGTAGCCGGAAACATCAACAGGACTTTCTACGCTAGGAGGCGTTGTTGTTGCGCTTTTTCCAAAAGGAAAAAATTCTGAAAGAAAATTTATGCCGCCTGAATCTGTTTGGTCATCCCCTTTTTGCTTATAAGAAGAAAAATAAAAGAAAGCAACAGCAGACATGATTACCAAAATGATTATTAATAATATAAAATTTCTTTTTGACATAATTTTTATTTATCTTCCATCTGTTGACCAATGCCAATCTTCACTTAATAAACTAGAAAGTCCATAATTTTTAGCATTAGCTTTTAGCCAGTCAAAACACTTTTTTGTACTGGGGTTTTTGTCTACATTTATAAAATAACCATCACATGTAAAATCAAAAGCTAAGCCAGCTTCATGCCTTGATGTTCCAGGAAGCGCTGTTAGCGGTTTACAGAATGCTTCCCTATCAGTTGTATTACCATTACAATTTGCCTTACGTAGCGCAATTTGCGTTTCTGTTGATCTATATCCCTTACCACCTAATAAAATACTATTTTTTGTTAAGGTGTCACTAATTAAATTTTTAACATTATTTGAAATAGATCCGCACATGTAAAATTGTTTAGATCCAACTTTAAACTCTTTAATTCCCTCATTACAGTTATTTATAGGACCTGTTGGTATTGCCATATCAATTTCTACATATTTTGTACTTTCATACGTTTCCTCTTCATCCATTATTGTTATACTTACTTTAGGTAATTGTTCATCCAGACAAAAATTAAGCAAATTCGGGTTTATTGTGAATAAAATAAGGTAAGCGCCAAGAGCAATTAAAAGCCCCAGAATAGCTTGGGTTATTGTACCTTTGCCAGATTCTTTTCCAGAAGGCAAACTGCTTGCCATATATTCAAATCCTCCCTTGATTATCATTATCATTGCCAGCACCGCGGCAATACCAAGGATGATTTTAATCATTATATTCATATATTTTCCAAAAGCGCATGGATTTTTATCTGGGTCAGATTCAAAGTCTGGTATTCCAGGTAGTGGCGCAAGAAGTGTATATTTTGTGTCTGTTTGTTTTTCTGTTGGTGTTATTGTATTAGGTGTTATTGATGGATCTCCAGTTATTTGTTTACCAGTTAAAACTTTTCCACAAAAACTATCCGTTGTTCTATCACCTTCTTTTTCTAATTTTTGTTGACCTATATCTAATTTTGCACTTTCTTTTCTTGAATCTTTACATTGTTCTTCTGCATTAGGAGTGTTTGTTGTAAAAGGAAAAAGAACTTTTTTAAAAGATTTTGCTCCATTTTCGTAAGTAGTTACAAAATAAAACCAATCATAATCTGCTGCAGAAATCTTACTTTCCTTTACTTCTAAATTATTTTTTATTCCCCTGCCAATGGTAAGTGGTGTAAATAATTGGAAAATAACAATAAATATTATAAAAACTTTTAATATATTTATTTTTTTATTAGAAATTGACATTTAATTCTTTACTTACGCTTTGAAAAAGCGTAGGAATGTTATTAATAGTAATTTTTATATTGGAACTTCCCGATTTTCCGCCTTCTGGCTTAATAGCCAGAGAATTTTTTTGATTAGGGATTATTGTTTGTTCCCCATTTAAAAACCATTTAAACGAGTAATTTGACGAGTTTAAATCTTTAATAGAAAAGAAATATGGTTCAGCGACAATTGTTGTTCCATTTGGGTTTATGATAAATCCATCGCTTAATGCTTTTTCCCATTTTGTGCCAAATGATGAATTTTTTTCATAAAAAACTATCTTTGGAACACCCGGGGTAATTGTTATTTTACCAGACCCGTTATCACTTCCAAAAATATCTGAAACAGTTGCTTCTATTTCATTATTTTTTTCTAAATAACTATTTTTGTATAAATAATAATTTTTTTCATATCCGGAAGAGGCTGTCTTGTTTTTATTGTCTTGTCTCCAGTTATAA
Organism: Patescibacteria group bacterium; assembly: GCA_038063635.1. Lineage (GTDB taxonomy): Bacteria > Patescibacteriota > Minisyncoccia > Phycocordibacterales > UBA9973 > UBA9973. Next base: position 12,477 of record JBBTUS010000022.1, read on the forward strand.
TTAAAACCAGCCAGATTTTTATTGCTTGGAATAGCGACAACTTTTACCATTCCTTCAATGGGAGCCATTGTCTTGCCTTTATAAAAAGGAGGCGCATATGTGTCATAAGCTTCCCAAAGCATATCAACGCTTGAAGGAGATAAATATATTTGTTTGTTTACAACAGAACCGTTAAGAGTTTCTATTTTTATTTCAAGGTTTGTTTGAGACCCGGAAATACCAACATTAAAGGAAAAGTTCGTCTTTCCGACACCCTCAAGAGCTGTTTGACCATCTAATTTCCAAGAAATTTTAGCTTTATTTAAGTCAGTTGTGAATGTTGATAGTGATGCCCTTACTTCTTCGTTTTCTTTCGGATATTGAGGATTGATTTCAAGTGTTATCTCTCCGCTTTGTATTTGCGCGTTTATTTTAAAAGCAAAAAACATAAATATCAGCACAAAAAATATAATTAAACTTTTTCT
>JBBTUS010000022.1:13040-27916 GCA_038063635.1 Patescibacteria group bacterium
TTTTAAAAGCAAAAAACATAAATATCAGCACAAAAAATATAATTAAACTTTTTCTTGTCCCATTAGAGACTTTTGTAAAACACGTTTTTGTTTTTATGTTTTGTAATAGAAACTTTGTTAAGTTGTCTCTAACGGGACGAGCCATATTAAGATATTATATCATATTTTATGATATTTCAGCACTTTCAATTTCTTCCTTGCTCTGCTTTATGGAAAGCAATTGCGAAGGGTCAGATGTTATAATTTGGTCCTCTGTATATGAAGCGATAATTTTAATTGCAACATGTTTTAAGCCTGCAAAAAATATGCCTTCTCCCACCCCAGACTCTAAAAGCAGATATTTTTCTTCATCGGTAAGGTTAAAAGTTTTTTGAAGTATATCAATAGTGGTTGGCGACTGTTTTAATAGGAGTTGTATGGAAGAGTTGGTTATAATTGGCACGCCATAAGAAGATTTCATAAAATCGGCCGCATCTTGCGTAATAGTAGAAAGCCCTAAATAGTATTTTCTGCCTCTTTTAGCCATAGAATACAAGAAAGAGGCTGTATCTTCCGATTTCATCATCCACCACGCTTCATCAACGACTAAAAGCCTTTTCTTTAAATTTTTGCGAATAGCTGTCCAAATGTAATGCATAACAATATACATTGCAATTGGTTTTAATTCATCTTCCATATCACGTACGGAAAAAACAACAAACTTTTTGTTTATATCCACATTTGAAGGCCTGTTAAGAAAAGTTGACCACGAACCTCTTGTATATTTAACCAGTCTTTGCAATATTAATTCACTTCCCTCCATTCCTCCGAGCACCATTTCAAAATCTGAAAGAAGCGGGGGCTCAATATTTGAAAAATCTGATTCAGGAGTTATGTCTTTTATGGCATAAGTTTCTGAAATAGCTCGGTCAACGATTGAATCTTCTCCCGGAGTGAGTCCGCCTAACATTAATCTGAAAAGTCCCACTAAGTTTATAATATTTGAACGCAAAACGTCTTCATTTGTTTCATCTTCACGCGGAATTGGTAAGTCAAACGGATTGATATGGTGGTCAGAAGATAAAGAAATATTAAAATATCTGCCGCCAACAGATTCTGCTAAAAATTCATATTCTCGTTCCGGGTCTATGACGATAACATCCACATCAAACATTAAAGACCTTAATATTTCTAATTTTGTAGCATAAGATTTGCCGGAACCGGATTTTGCAAAAGTCACAGAGTTATAATTTTCCAGGGAAAATCTGTCAAAAATAACCAAACTGGAATTATGCCTATTTACTCCATAAAGGATTCCCCTGTCTGAAGTTAGGTCAAAAGAGACAAATGGAAAAATACTTGAAAGCGGGTCGGAATTTAATTTTTGATGAATGCCTAAAACATCATTTCCTGTCGGGATTATGCTTTTAAAGCCGTCATCTTGCTGGAAAAGAGCCGGTTTTATATAAATTAATTTTGATTCAAGAATGGATTTGATTTCATTTTCAATTTTAAATAATTCAAGGTCGTTGTCCGCATAAACTGTTATATAAATACCCACATCAAACATTTTTTCCTGCGCTTGTATCAGATTATTACGAAGTTCTTCCAGGTCTTGATTTGCAGTATCAAGCATTGGGTCGCGAACCATCCCTTTTGACTCTCTTGTGCTTATTTGGCTTTGGACTTCAGCAACTTTTTTTTGAAATTGCCTTAGGGCCAGTGATGTGTCTATCGGATGAATAAAAATTGAAACATCAAAAACTTTGTCTAAGTTTATTATTGGAGAAAACCAGTTGTCTGACAAATACCTGGGATATGAAATAATGAAAAACGTGCGAGCGATTTTATCACCCAAGTTTAATGACCTTGGTTCTATTTTTAAAGCAGACGGAGCAATAATGTCTTGCAGTTCTAATTTTGCTGATTCATAAATTTCTTCCGGCATTACAGCCAAAATGGAAGCCTTGGGTCCAGTCTCGCCTGTTTTTTCCTTTATTTTATTTTTTCCAAACAATGAATCAAAGATTGACATATATTTAATATTTATTTCTCAAGCTCTATTTTCCCCACTAATTCTCCCGGATTAAATACTTTATAAAATACTTCCACAATTTCCTCTGTGCCAAGCTGAACAGATTTTATACCGCAACGAGCAAGTCCTTGCTGTATCACGCTTACCCTTTGTTCCAGTTGTGACCTTTTTTCTTCAAAATCTATTTGTTCTGCCGCTCTTTTTTGTTCTCTTGTTTTTTTTGAAAATAGATTCTTGAGCATATCAGAATCTGATTGCAAGCTAGTATGAGTATAAGGCACTACGATAAAAAAATTTTTTGTCATTATACTTACTGATTCAGTAAAATTTTTAATAAATTCTATATATTCTCTTGTTTGTAATTTTAAGAGCGGTTCATTTTGAATCTTCATTCTATTTTCTAAAAGCAAAAGATATGGCCTAATGTCTAGTTTTCTGGATTGTATTGATATTTGGATGGAAAAATCTAAGGTATTAAGAAAACTTTGAAATTGTAATATTGTGGCTCTTTGTTCATCGCTTGATTTTAGCGACAAGTTTACTGAATTAGCCAGAATAACAGAACGCAATCCTCCGTCTTTTAACATAACAACACCATCACGGATTTCCTTGATTGGGACGAACTCTTGAGTTGTTTTTGTTTTTGAAATCATTTTAAAATTTTTTTAATTTTCTTTTTCTTCTTTATTTAAAGATAAAACATCCAAACTCCAAGCTAAATCTCGCAACTTGCTTCCGCTTAATCTTGGATTAATATGATTTACCATTTCAGTTTTTTGTTCAAGAGCGGCTCTGTCTTGTTCTTTGGTGTTTACTTTATTTACTTTTCTTTTCCATATAAAAAGTTTGCTTTGGGTTGAAAATTTTAAGGCAGCTTCAATTAAATTAATAAAAGGCTTGTCGTTTGGACGATAAAAAGTGAGAGCCAGAGAAAATCCGGCAACAGCCAGCATTGGTATAATGCCAAACAAGAGCCCAAATATTTTATACAATACAAAACATAAACCAGCTCCACCGGCTAGATAGATGAACTGTTTAAAAGTAAATGGGCCAAAGATTTTATCTTCTATATCTAAAAATTGTGGAACTTTAAATTGCATAATATTATTCAGGTTTTAATCTGTAAGGGTCTTCTTTTATGGAATAAGAGGGTGAAACAGATTTGGTATCCGAAGACACAGGTTTTATTGTCGCTTCAAGCGGTATTTTAACATTTTGATTGGCAGATGTCCCAGTTTTTTCTTGATTTTTTGAAATATTATTTAAAGAATATTCAGTTTTTATTGTTGGAGTTTGAAAAGAACCAAAAAGTTTTTGAGAAGAAACTGAATCCATTATTTTTTTATTTTGTATATTTTTTATAGTTTCTTCTTCATCCTCTGTTTTTTCTTCTTTATTTAGAAATTTTTCCTTTTGTTTTAGTTTAGATTCTTCCATTTGCGGTATCTCCTCATTCTTTTTATCATCTGTTTTTCCAGATTTGGACATTAAATTTTCCTTAATTTCTCTCAATATTTTATCGTTTATATTCATTACAATTTCCCTATTTTTTTCGTCGGGCAAATTCAAACTTGCCTTTAAAGATTCTTCAAATTTTTCTGGATGCGTATAATCTAATATCACCATGTGTGTCTCAAGGGACAATTGACCCAACTGTTCTATATTTAGTCCATAAGTTTTTCCTATTTCGGTAACTTTTTCATCCACATTAACAGCCATAATCGCCCACTTTAAGTCTTCAGGCAAACTTTCAAATTTCTTTTGTATTTCCTCTGTTGTAATCTCCATCCCGTTAGACATATGTTTAATTATAAACTAATAATGCTTATTTGTGTATATCAGGAGCAGATATTTCCTCAGGTTCTTTTATTTTTTTTAATTCTGGAAGCGCAGGAGGAGCAGATATTTCCTCAAGAACCGGAACTCTGACCCCTTCAGGCGTTGGGACTTCACTTTTTATATTTTCAAAAGCTATTTTCATAATCTCTTCATTTCCCCTTATTTCCGTTCCCCTTGTTTTATTTTTCACTTCATTATTAAGAACTAAAGGTTTTATTTCAATTCCGGCAGATTTTAAAATTTCATCACTTTTTTTATCCCAGCCTGCTCCCGAACCATCGAGAGGGCTGGCAGGTTCAGATTCTTCCTTTGGTTTTTCGGCAAGCGCAATTAAATCATCTCTTATGTCTTTTAAAATTTGTTCATCTATGTCTTTTGCAACACTTTTTACAACCTGAAGTGGAATATCAGTGATTTCTTTTATAAAATCTTCAAGTTTATCCGGGTGAATAAACCCGAGCATGACAAGATGTGTTTTAAACAATAATTCTGTATTTTGGTTTACATTAAGTCCGTTTTCTCGGCCTATTGTATTTATCTTTTTATCTGCATCAGAAACCAATATTGCCAACCTTAAATTTTCAGGCAAACTTCCAAATTTCTTTTGTATTTCTTCTAATGTAATTTCCTGCATTTTTTTACATAAATATCTTATGCTAATTAATTAATTATGTGCTGGTGGGGGCGTGGAAGGTGGAGGGACCGTAAAGGTTGGTTTAGAATTGTTATGATTATCGTCTTTTTTTGGAGTTGTTGCCGCTGTTTTATCCTTTCCTATGTTATACATACTCTGTTCAGTATTTGTCATTTTTTCTTCAATTCCTTTTAATTCATTTAATTTATCCATTTTTATCATAACCACCACATTTCTTCCTAATAAATCTTCTTTGTTCTTTTTGTCATTTTCCATCAGTATTCCTCCCTGTTTTGCGATTTTTTTATTAAGTAATTTAAGTTGTTGCGCAAGGTCTTCTTTATCGACTCCTATTTCAGCAAGGGCTTTGCTTATTTTTTCTTTATCTATTTTCCCATCTACAGCAAAAACTCCAGGATTTTCTTTTCTTTCCTTTTCAAGAACTTTTTGATATGTTTCTAATGTTGTTTCTAAATCTTTTAATCTATTTTCAATATTTTCTAATATTTTCATTTTGTAGCCCATTGTTGCTCTTGTTAGTCTTTCAGATTCTTGCTGTTTCATATGTTCTCCGCCGATTGACCCAGCTCCAATTGTTCCTCCAGCTATTCCTCCCAACATTCCTCCTCCTAGCATTCCTGCGCCTATTCCAGCTCCAGCTATTCCCGCTACTCCTGCCAAACCTATACCAATTCCCAATTTTATATTTTTTGCTTCTTTGTTTAATAAATCTTCTATTTCTTTTTTAATAAATGCATCTTTATTACTTGCATCATATTTTTTTCCAGCTTCAATTCCAATTTCTTCATATTTTTCATTTGTAAGTGATCTGCCGCCGTTTGTTTTTGTTGCTGACTCCTTTGCTTCATTAATTGCTTTTTCTCTATCTTTTCCTTTTTCTATTTCATAATTTTTATTAGCTTGCTTTTCTCTGTTTTTTTCTCTTTTACTTGTATTAACCGCACTATAAGCTATTGAAGATATTAATCCAGTTTTTCCAATATTTTCAGTGAATTTTTTCATCCTATAATTATTTAATCCTTCAGCTTTAGTAATTAGATTTCCATTTGCATCTTTTAATTGATCTTTTTCCGCTTTTCCTCTATTCCATGCTTCAACCTCTTCGTTTGTCATTTTTGTTTTGTGGGTTTCAAATTCCTCCAAAGCTTTCTTGTTTCTTCTTTCAATTACTCCTTCAAATCCTCCAGCTTTTGAACCTAATCCAATTAATTTAGCTGATTGGAAATCCATTCCAGTTGTTTTAGCCAATCCGCCTCCAAGCGCAGTTTTTCTAATATCAAAAGAACCCTTAGCGGCAGAAGTTGTGCCTCTAAGCGCCATTCTAGCTGCAAATCCACCCAGTCCTTTCTTTTCTGATGCTGTTATTAAATTTGCTCCTAGCTTACTTCTTGAAAGATAAGAAGCTCCCATTCCAGCGGTACCTCTCAATGCAAGCGCGCCTGCGCCAAGTGCTGCTCCACCAACTATCCCCCCAATCATTTGCGCGCCCTTTATTATCATTTGACCCATTTCTCCAGCGTATTTAGTTGTTATCTCTTTTGATTTCATTAAAAGAACCATTAATATTATAAATGGAATAACAGTACTCATTACTTTTTGCATTAAATCCGCATCATCGGGGTATTTTACAATTTCACTTAAAAATCCGGCAAACATAACAATAATATACAAAAAGAATATAAATATAGGAGCCAGAAATGCATTTTTTAACAATTCACTCCACCATTCCTTGTGTCCAAATCCAGGAATGTCAAAAGGCAAAGTATAAGATGCAAAAGCAACAGGAGAAAAAATCATAGAGAGCCACAGGGAGATAACTCTGCCGACAAATAGCAATGCTACGGCAAAAAACATATAAGCCATATAAAGAAGTATTGCTGTGGCTAAAATTGTTATAAAAATAAATTGACCATGACCTCCCTCACTCTCGTAAGTTTCTTTTGAAATTAAATTTTGCGGTTTAAATAACCCAACCAGTCCTACTGAAATTGATTTTTGCCCGCCAACTTCAGCCGGAAGTGTTTTACCATTTTCGTCTACCGAAGTTATATTATTATAAAAGACTTTTGCCAGAATATTTGACCCATCAATTATTACTTGTGTAAAAAACAAGCTAAAATTCAACAGAAGAGCGATTATAACAACATAACCAATTATTTTTTTATTATCTGTTACACCCAATCCAAGAATAGTCTTTATGGCTACGTAAAGAAGAGCGATTATAAAAAACATATTTGCCAAGTCTCGTATTGCCGACCATCCTTTTTCAACAAAACCATTGCTATAAGAATCACTATTAGTGGAATAATATATAAAAAAATCAAGAAATTTGGCCGCCAGTTCACCTACCATTGCGGATAATGAAAAAATTACGTAAACAAAATTAGCGATACATCCAGACACGCTAAACCCCGATAGACCACAATCAAAATCCCAAATTCCTTGATTACTTAGTTTAGTTGTTTCTTTTACGGTTCCTCCAATACCTAATTCCAAGGTTTGAAATATTGCTATTGGATTTGAGATATTTACAGTTTTTCCTTCCTCATCTTCCATCACAAATCTCATATAATAAGGTTTTTCTGGTTCCAGATTGCCAAAAATGCCTTTTAATACTATTGAATCTCCGGCTTTATCATTTTCTAACGTAGGGCCAAGAATTATTTTATTGCCACTAAAAGTGCCACTTTCGTCGTAGCCTAATGTTTTCCAAGTTGGATGAAAATAATCAGTTGGATTTGAGAAGTCAGAAGTATCAGATATTTGAACTTGAACTCTACTTTTTGCTCTTACACTTGCACCTGCATCTATTCTATTGTTTATATACGCCCAATAGGCGCCATCTCTAGTTGACTTTAGATTAATTTCAACATCTACAGACCCTGAAGTTATGTTGCTGGCAGTTACGGTCGCTGTAAAATCTGTACTAGCATGAGATGTTTGCGCCGCTATAGTATCTGGACCAGTCGCTTCTATGAAGTTTTTATTTATTTTAAATAATTTATTTCCATCTAAACTTAGGCTAGGACTAATCGGCAACAGAAAAATCCCTGTTATAATTACTGATATTATCCCGAACGAAATTTTACGTTTTAGGTTATTTCGTAAAGGAAATATTTTTTTTATTTTAAATATTTTTGTTATCATATTTCTTTCGTAAAATTTCAACGGGATTATTTTAACTAAAGCCTAGTGCCTAGCGTCTATCCTCTATTTCTGAAAATAATATTCATAATAATATTTATTTCTTAAAACATCGGTAATTTTTTGTATATTCACGATTTTTGAATCGTAATATTCATATACAGTTAATATACCATTGACAACATACAGCTGATAAGCGGCAATGTCCGGTTTGCTTACGCGTATTTCTTTTCCTCTACTATTAACGTAACCAAATGTTCTTGCCAATAAGTCTGATAAATTCCAAGCAAAAGTTTGCAAATCAACTCCATCTTGATAGCCATAAGTTCTAGCTAGTTCTGTGTTTGCCATTATTTGCCTGGTGAACACAGTTTCAATACCTTCATGATATCTCACAATTGCGTCTGCTGGCGGAGTGGCTGTCTGTCCCAAAACTAAATTACTGGGATTTTCTGTACTTGTTTCAGCAGTTTCTGTTTCAGTGATTCCTGTTTCCATCCCGATTTCAATACTTAACCCGCTTGTTCCATTACAATTTATATCTGAGTCTATATTCGTACAGCTAGATTCATACCCAACTCCGCCCGTGCCAGTTCCTGGGCCGATTTTTCCCACACTTTTTGTGTTAAATGTTAAAGTAGCTCCATCTATGGCTTCATCAGATGTTTTAGAGCTGATTACAGCTTTAAATTGATATGAAGTATTAGGAGAAAGTTCTTTTAATAAATAACTGATACTGCCGCCTGTTCCGCTAGAATGTTGTTGCAAGCCAAATTTTTGATTTTGCCACTCAGCTCCATCTTTTTTCAATCTGAAATAAGTTTCAGTCGGCATGGTTGCGCTATAAGTTCCATTTAAATAGGCTGAAGCAGAATCTACAACTAAAGCATTTTTTGTAGTAACAGAAATTCCCGAAGTTAATAATGTTTGAAAGAATTTTACTCCGCCGTAGGCTATGCCACTGTCATTTGAACCAACAATGCAATAATAGTATTTTGTATAGGGTGAAAGATTAACAACATTAAAGCTAACCTCCTTTTTTACATTTCCCGAAATCGGTATTTCATCTGTTGCTCTCATTCTTGAGCCATAAATATCGTTGCAAAAAACCGGAGGTTTTTCTAAAGGTGAATAACGGAAATAGACATTGGCAAAACCGCCCGGATTTAATGTTCCTCGCAAGGTTGCTCCGGTATTTGTTATGTTCGTTGCATTTTCAGTTAAAAGATTAACGCTTATCCCTGCCATTGTATCTATTGCTGAAATAAAAAATAAAATAAAAACAACAAAAATTGTGTATTTATATAAATTTATTATTGTTTTTTTATTTTTTATTTCCATTTCATTTTTAATAAACACCAATCATGCCTTCAAATATTCCGCTTCCTCCGCTAGCGTTAGCGTTAGGTCTAAAACCTAATGGAGTGATTCCGCTATTTTTATCGGTAGGAATTATATCCAGGGTATCCAAACAGCCAATCCATTCTCCTTTTGGTTTTTGTTCATTTTCAAAATAACTGCATGCGTGATTATTGTCGGAAAAATTAGCCCAACTAAGAAAACCTGGACCTACGCCGTTAATTTTGCCGACATATTTGCCAACATACTCTTTAGGCACATTAATGCCATTTTCGGGCATTTTATTTTTATAGTTGCTCTTATATGGGTCTGGCAGACTAGCTGAGCTTGTATAATAATTGTAATCATAAAGCAATTCACCGGGGTAATCCATTCTTTTTGTGTCAGCAACTCTCTGATGCAATCCAAGCCCTCCTCCCGCTCCTTTGTTCAACTCAATTTCTTTTTCACAGCCAGTTGGCCCTTTTAATAAAATATTATAGATATAATCTTTTTCATCAACGATTTGTTTTATTCTATTATTAACAACAGCAATATCGTCTCCATTGACCATTTCGGCTGAAAGTCTTCCGAAGGCGCTAATCCATGGTTTTAAATTTTCTTCATACTGGCTTTGTTGGCCTAGCTTGGTAATATTTCCGCTTGAATCTTTCTGGTCATCCAGTGGGGCTTTATTCCCGTTTTTATCTTTAATCGTCTGTTTTGCCAGCTCATTATTTAATATATCAATCTTATTTTTTATTTCACCAAGTCTTACAATTACGCTTTTCATTGAAACGATTTTATCTTCATTGTTTTTATACATTTGCGCGTATCCCTTTTGTTGCCCAAATTTTGTCGCCGCTTCTTTTGTTGCTGAAGGCATAAGTTCCGGTTTATATAATTCATCAATAAGTATAAAATATCTATCCAATACCATATTTAATGTTTGCGCTAGATTTTGCTTGCTGTATAAATTGTTTGCCGCCGGGTTATCTTTACTAGGCTTTTCACCCCAATCTACATTTAATCCGGTAATAAAACCATACATCATGGCATAATAGCCCCTAAGATTTTTTTCATCATTTCTACCACCAACTAAACTCACTATCCAACCAACCAACGCTCCCACTCCCGCGCCGATTATTGTGCCCACTACTGGAAATGCAGAACCAATGGATGCTCCGATGACTGTGCCTGCCGCCGCAGCGCCCACCCCGATGACTATTTTTACTCCAGCCATAATCTCGGCCATAGTTCTATTACTAAGACTTTCTTCTGTTTCTGGCACTATTGTATCCAATACGGCATTTAACACATTTCTAGAATCAGTCTTAAAACCCGGATGAGGCCCCGGAATACAATAATCTAATTGATAGATAGTCGGGATAATTCCATAAGCGTTGGACAATCCGGTAGTTTTGTTAATTTCATAAGGTTTCCCATCGGTTGTGGATTTGAGTTCTTTGTTTTGTTCCTTGATTTTATCCAAGAAGATTCTTTGTTCATCTATTACCGCCTGATTTAAATCAGTGCGTATATTGAAACTTGGGTTTTGGCTAAGAAAAGAACTTCCAGCAACCTGATATCCGGGAAAATCTTGAAAACTATCATAAATTTCTGTATTTTCAGTATCTATAATAAATTTTCCTTCGGAAGCTTGTTGAAAATAAGTTGAATCTGAAAGACCGGCAAAACCGCTTTTTCCCATAATATCGGTAGAAAACTTACTTAACATGGCATCCAATATTGTGGCCACAGCATCATTTAAGTCTTCTGCTTTTAATAAATTATTTTCCGGATATTTCATTGCGCTTGTAGCTGCTACAGCTACCATTTGTCCGGGTGTGACATATTCCCATCTAGTACAGAGACGCGCGCCGGCAACTTTATTTAGGGCATCATTATGTTCTGCTCTTGTTATATCCATTGATGGATTTACACATCTCTCAGACCCAAGATACCCTCCCGCTTCTCTTAGGCTATCGCGTAAATTTTGAGCATTTGACTGATTTGTTCCTGCCAGTCTTTGTTGTAATTCATTTGATGCCATCATACTAAAACCCAGCGGGTTATTTGCAGGAACTTGAGTCATTGCATTCCATGCGCTCCATCCGCCCTTGCTGAAATCTTTTCTAAAAGTCTGATCGCTGAATTCAGGATTGGTTTGCTTAATCAACTCGTTTAAAGAATACTGCGCATTGTTCGCGAATTTTTGATTAAAAGCAATTGCTTGATTTTGCATCCAAGCTTTTCCAAAGGGAAACAAATCAAGGTCGCTTATTTCCAAATTGAATTGCAGTATTTCATTTTTAGCTATATCTTTAAAAAAATCTCCGGGATTTTGTATAAACATCGGAGAACCATTGTAACCGTTGTTAATCCATTCAACAGTACTCAATGTCATTTTTTGCAAAAGCATTTTAATCACCACGCGTCCGATGCTTTTTAAGCAAGTGTCATTGACATTTGTTGATTCAACAATTTTTTTAGTATCAGCGCTATCCTTTTTAATTTGCGCTATATCATCAGTGCTTTTTTTGCCAATATATATTGGTATACTATTTGATATAAACAAATTAGAACTAGCTTCTTCGGCTAATTTTGTTATTTCTTCTTCAGCTAGTTTTGTCGCTGTTTCTATTGCTAGATTTTTTAAAAAATCTGATGCAGAAAACAAATGACTTAAAGCAGTTGCAGCTTTGTCTTGACATAAAGGAAGTTGGGCAATTGTCGCGCTAGATCCTGAAATATATCCAGTTATTCCTTGAGCGTTAGCTTTTATGGGAATAAAAGCTAACGGTGTCAGAATTACGCTTACAATTAAGGCAAAAGAGATTATTGAATTTTTTAAATATTTATTTGCCATTTTCTTGTTATAGACATTATTATACTATTCATCTAATTTTGTTTCTAAATCTTGCACTGCTTTAATAAGTTCATCGTTATACTTTTGATATTGAGAAAGCCCGGAAAGTCCCACAATAGGGTCACTGGTAATTTTTGTCATACTTATTACGCTAATGCCTGTGTTGTTTGAGCTATTGGCTATTTTTAAATGATAAGACACCAAGCTTTGTGGTACAGTAATACTCATAATTTTTTTTGCAAAATCCTGATAAGCATTAGCAATAGCAATTAAACTGCTGGAATTTTTTGATGTTCCATTTGAAGTAAGGTTATTGGCTACAATAGATAATTCTTCTCCGATGCCTTTTGATTTATAACTTTCAAATATTTTTTTTAAGTCTAAATAGTATAAGATTCTATCTTCCAGAGTATCATCTACTTTAGTCTTTATATTTTGTTCAGAGTAACTATCAATTAAAGATGGATATATTATTTTTTGTCCCAGCGCGTTTGAGAAATTGTTTATGGTATCTGCGTCATTGCCGGATGTTTTCATGGCTACATAAGTGGCAAAAAATTCTCTGGCGAATTTTTCCGTTTCTGTCAGGCCTTGTTCATCTTTAGTTTCATCTATATTCAATTCCTTTTTCTTGTTTTCTATATAAGTTAAATCGGCAACACCGTCAAAAGTGGCCCTATTGTTTTTGTCTGTGCCCCAAAGAGTTTCTTCCCAATCAGCTACTCCGTCGCTGTCCGTGTCTTTTCGCAGAGAATCATTAATGGTTATTTTTTCATTTTTCAGGCCGCTTTCTTTATCAGAAAAAAAGAATAATTTTTTTTGAGGGGAAAAATTAAAAATTAAAAAAAAGATTATGCCTAAAACTATAAATACTATGATTAGATAAACAAATTGTTTGCTGGGCAGGTAATTTTTCATACTATTTTATGAAGTTCCAAAAAGGGTTATTGTGTCTAATATTACTGTATCAGCTAATGGAGGGTCTCCCGGCTTGGTACAAGTTATTATCGTTTTTCCGCTATATTTTCCCATAATCCACTTGCCAACTGACGGTATTGTTTTAGTTTTTGATATTGTAGTAAATGGTATTAAATAAGTTGCAGGTCCCTTTATTGGTCCAATGGTGATAGAAGTGCCATTTATAACACATATATATCCGCTAGATTCAAGTTTTTGTATTTTTGTGGCTTTTGTATTTATTATTTTCCCGCCAAAAATTTGACCATAAGCGCTAGAATAAGCGAAAACTATCCTGGTACTGATAAACACCAAAAAAACGGTCAGCAAAATAAAAATGATGCTCTTTTTCACTCTTGTATTATAACAATATTAAAAGGCGTGTGCTACTATTTTTTGTTAATATCTATGGCCTTAACAAGATTAATCCAATCTTCCAGTGAAAGTTCTTCCGCTCTTTTGTTTCCCAACGCTTCTACGGAGGTTAAACCTCCGTATTCTGCATTAATTTTTAGTTTTTTTAAGTTTGAAGAGAGTTTTTTTCTCTTATGAGCGAAACCAGCGCGAATTATTTTCCAAAATTTATCTTCTTCTACCCGCCCGAACGACTGTTCAGTCGGGCGGGTTTTATTTTTAACAAAAAAGTTTCGAGAGATATTTTTTATGGAAATAATTGCTGAATCTACTTTTGGGGCAGGTGAAAAATATCGGGCCGGTACCTTCATTTCCATCTTGGGTGTTCCGTAGGCTTTTACTGAAATTGAAAGTATGCTTTCTTTCCCATCTCGAACGAGTATTCTTTTTGCAACCTCATTTTGGACCATTAAAACCATCATTGTCGGTTGATTTTTTTCGGTTAAAAACTTTTTTAAAATTGCGCCAGTAATATTATATGGAATATTGGCGATTAACTTATAACTTACAGCTTCTAGCTTGTAGTTTTTTAGGTCAAAATCTAATATATCTTCATGTACTAACTCTAGTTGACCAGATGAAACTTCTTTTTTAAATTTGTCTTTTAGTAATTCATATAGGTTGTGGTCTTTCTCCACAGCTATCAGCTGGCAGCTAGTAGCTAGAAGCTTTCTTGTGAGTGCTCCTTTTCCGGGCCCAATTTCTAAAATAATATCAAAAGGATTTATTTCTCCCGCCTCAATTATTTTCTTAAGCGCTGGTTCAGATTTCAAAAAGTTTTGGCCCAAACTCTTTCTCGGTCTATGTATTTTTGAATTTAATTTTCGCATTTTCTATAAGCTAACAGCTATCACCTATAAGCTAGTTTAGATAAATTGTTTTTATTCTTTCTTCCCCCTCTTTTTCTAAAATATCTGCCGGGATATTCGCAATGAATTCTGATGGAGAATTTATCTGACGCGAGCCGAAAATTGTGCGAAAATTCGCGAATGATAAAAAAAGTTTTTCTTTAGCGCGAGTCAGCGCGACATAAAAAAGTCTGCGTTCTTCTTCGCCGTCTTCCGCGTTTTTTATTTCTCCATTTTTTTGATGCGGGAAAAGCCCATCTTCAAGTCCCGTTACAAAAACATATTCAAATTCTAGTCCTTTGGCCGCATGTACGGTCATTAATTTTACAGTACTTTTATTTTCATCTTTTTTATCATTTATCTTTGTATTATAAGGATTTTTAGTAGATTCGGCAATCATTATAGAGTCTTGGTCTGAGGCAAGAGACGCGTCTTCTAAAAGTTTTTCAATGCCTGTTCCATTTTCTAAATTATCATATTTTAGCGCGAGAGTCGCGAGCTCTTTTATATTTTCAAGTCTTTCTATTTCTTCCTCTGTTCCACCAGATAATTCGTTTTCAATACCGGATTTTTTTACGGTAAACTTTATGACATCGGAAGCTTTTTCTTTTTTTATTTTTTCACTTATTTCTTCTAAAATTTTATAAAAATTATCAATCTTTATCTTTGTTTTAATTGGCAGACTTTCTTTTTCTCCGGTTTGCCCCGCCGCGGCGGTGGCGAAAACTTTTACTAAAGTTGCCTTGCCTATGCCCCGTACCGGAAAATTTATTATTCTTTTTATATCGGAAAGACTTT
>JBBTUS010000023.1:0-21804 GCA_038063635.1 Patescibacteria group bacterium
ATAAATAAAATTATGAAATTGATTAAATATATTATAAATAACAAAAAGGACAACGTAGTGTAAGCGTACGCGTCCTATTTCGTACGGGATGAAAACATATAAACCAACAAGTAAATCAAAAAGACAAATGACTAATGTGAATTATCGCGGAGTTTTAACTGCCACCAAGCCGGAAAAATCTTTAACTCATGGCTTTAGGCGTTCCGTTGGAAGAAATAGTCAAGGACGCATCACTACTCGCCACAAAGGGGCAGGACACAAGCGTTTATATCGTGATGTTGATTTTATGTATGACAAAAAAGATATACCAGCCAAAATAAAAAGCATTGAATATGACCCAAATAGAAGCGCATTTATTGGTCTTGTGTTTTATAAAGATGGAGAAAAAAGATATGTTGTTCTTCCAAAATCTATGAAATTGGGAGATAGTTTTATTGTTTCAGAAAAAGCCGAACTTGCAACCGGAAATAGATTGCCTTTAAAAAATATACCAGTTGGCACTTTTGTTTATAATATTGAATTAAAAGCAAGAGGAGGTTCAAAAATTGGCCGTTCAGCAGGAATTTTTGCTCAAGTTGTTGCCAATGCTGATGGATATACAAATTTGAAAATGCCTTCAACTGAAATTAGAAAAGTTTCTGAAAATTGCTGGGCATGCATTGGGTCTGTTTCAAATGAAGAACATCACTTGGAAAATTATGGAAAAGCGGGACGTTCCAGATGGAAAGGAATCCGCCCAACTGTTCGAGGTACCGCCATGAACCCAGTTGACCATCCATACGGAGGAGGTGAAGGTCGCCAAGGACGTGGAACCAAGAGACCAAAGACAATGTGGGGTAAAGTTACCGGTGGAAGAAAAACCAGACATCCAAAAAAATATTCGAATATATTTATGGTGTCTCGACGAAAGACAGGTAAATCCAAAAAAGGACAAGTATAAAAAACCGAGAATAATGTTTTTGTCGGTACGGATTTTTTGAAGCTTAAAAAATCCTGCCTCGCCCGTGGAGCTACGGCCAAGGGAAGTTTTCGCGCCGTCGCGCTCAAAACCCCTTAAAAACATCATTCTTGGTTTTTTATTTTTATTTGACTTTATTTTGTATTTTGCTATTATGATATCAAGCTCGTTAGGAGCTTTTTTAATGTAAATCCATGACAAGGTCAATAAAAAAAGGAATAAATGTTGATGAAAAGTTACTCAAAAAGATAGCCGGTAAAAACCCACTTCAAACTCCAATGATAAAAACTTGGAAGAGAGCATGTCAAATAGCGCCTGAAATGGTTGGTTTTACTTTTGGCGTACACAATGGCAAGACGCATGTTGAAGTTATTATTACAGAAGATATGGTCGGACATCGACTGGGAGAATTTTCATTAACAAGGAAATTCGTAAAACACGGAGGAAAAATGCAGAAAGAACTTGAACAAAAAAGCAAAGAAGCTGAAATAACACAAGCAAAATCAGCCACAGCCGCCGCAGCTGATGCAAAGAAAAAATAACTACGAGCTTAACGCCACATAATAAATTATATGAAAGCATTTTTAAACAATTACAGGCAATCTCCGAGAAAAGTGCGTTTGGTCGCAGGACTTATTAGAGGCAAAAGCGCGGAATTAGCTCTGGTAGAATTGGATTTTTTACCTAAGCGTGCATCCTTGCCAATCCAAAAGCTTTTACTTTCAGCCATTTCAAACGCAAAACCATTGGGAATTGAAAAAGAAAATTTATTTATAAAAGATATACGAGTTGATAAAGGTGTTACCCTGAGAAGAATGATGCCGGCGGCTATGGGCTCGGGACACAGAATAAATAAGCGTACTTGCCACGTGACTATTGTTTTAGCTGAAAAAGCACAACCCGTTAAAAAAGAAAATAAAAAAGAAGTAAAACAAGAAAAAGCCTCTCTTAAAAGGACAGTCCTTAAGAAAGTTTCCCCAAGGACTGTCCTTAAAAAGAAATAATTATGTCAAAAATAGTACACCCATATGCGCATAGATTGATAATACTAAGAGATTGGAAATCTCGTTGGTTTGCCGACCCTAAAAAATATTGTGATTACTTAAAGGGTGATGTATTAATTCGTGAATATTTAGAAAAAAAATTACGTGGCATGTATGTTTCTTCAATTGAAATTGAAAGAAGCCAGAAAGCTACTCGTTTTATAATTAAAACTTCAAGGCCAGGTTTAATTATTGGCAGAAGCGGTGAAGGCGCCGCAAAACTTAAAGAAGATATTTTAAAAAAAATGGGAAAGTTAAAGTTGACCAAATCGGAAGATTTCAAACTTGAAATTATTGAAGTTCCAAACCCGGAAGCTGATGCCGCTATTGTTGCGTATATGATTGCTGAAGGATTGGAAAAAAGAATGCCATATCGCCGAGTTATTAAACAAGTCATTGAAAAGGTTATGGCGTCTCGCGGAGTAGAAGGGGCAAGAATACTTCTTTCTGGAAGATTAGGCGGAGCAGAAATTGCTCGTTCAGAAGAATTGAAACGCGGCTCTATTCCGCTTCAGACGTTTCGGGCAGATATTGATTTTAAACGTGAACGCGCGGCCTTGCCATACGGAGTTGTTGGTATAAAAGTTTGGATTTATCGCGGTAAAATATTTACTGACAAAAAAAATACCGGTAGTGTTTATAAAGATATTTCAAATAAAAAAGAAGTTAAAAGTTAATTTAAAAATATGTTAGTCCCTAAAAAAGTAAAATTTAGAAAATGGCAAACTGGTCGCATAAATCCTAAAGCTAGGACGCCAGAAACTCGTGGGATAAAACTAGCCTTCGGTTCTTATGGGCTGAAAGCCATAACTCAGGCTCGTGTAAAATCAAATCAAATAGAATCTGCCAGAAAAGTTATATCTCGAACCTTAACCAAAGCCGGAAAATATTGGATTCGTATTTTTCCGGATCGTCCTTATACAGCCAAAGCCGCAGAAGTAGGAATGGGAAAAGGAAAAGGAGACCCACAAGGATATTGTTTTGAAGTTTTTGCAGGACGCATTATTTTTGAAGTTGACGGCGTTGATGAAGCAATTGCCAAAGAAGCATTAAGAAAAGCCGGTTCAAAACTTCCAATGAAAACAAGAATTATTTCAAGAAGTCATAACAAATAATTATATGACAAAAAAGATAGAAGATTTTAAAAAAATGGATTTTGACGAACTGAAAAAGAAACTTGCTTTATTGCGAGAAGATATTCGAGTAATACATTTTAAAGCTGAAGGTTCAAAGTCAAAAAATGTTAAAGAAGCAAAAACCTTGAGAAAACTAGTTGCTCAAGTGTTGACAGAAATAAATTTAAAAAAATAATGAAGCGAAGCGAAATATATTTTTTAAACCCCGCCCCACTTTTAACATTAACATTTATTATCAAATTAAAATTTTACAAACAATGAACTTTAGGTTAGTATCAAATTAATTATTAAAAGTGGGGCGGGGTAACGATTTATATAGTCGCCTTGCTCCTTATAAATCAGTCATATGGCAACAAAAACAAAAAAAGAAATATTGAAAAATGAGAATAAGTCTATAACTATAAGAAAAACACTAAACGGCGTAGTTATTTCTGACAAAATGGATAAAACTGTTGTTGTATTAGTTTCAAGGTTCGTTAAGCATCCTAAATATGGTAAATATTACAATACCAGTAAAAAATATAAAGCTCACGATGAAGAGAATAAATATAAGGTAGGGGACAAAGTAGAGATAGTCGAGACTCGTCCTATTTCAAAAGATAAAAAGTTTAAAGTAGTCGAATAATTATATGATTCAACCAGAAACATTGGTAAAAATAACGGACAATACCGGGGGCACAATTGGGAAAGTGTTCAAAATTTTAGGCAGTTCTAAAAAAAGATACGCTACACTCGGCGAGCTTGTTGTTATTTCCGTAAAAGTTGCTCAACCAAGAAAGGGAGTTAAGAAAAAGGATGTTCATCAGGCGGTTGTTGTTCGCACACGAAATGCTTTCAGGCGAAAAGATGGATCTTATATTCGTTTTGACGATAATGCTGTTGTTATATTAGAAAAAGGAAAACTTGACCCAAAAGCTGGACGCATCTTTGGTCCAATTCCGAGAGAACTTGCAGAAAAAGGATTTCAAAAAATAATTTCCCTTGCGTCGGAAGTCCTGTAAATTAAAAAACAAAGCTGTTATGATTTACAAGACCCCGCACATAAATTTATGTATTACTTTCATTTTATAAAATTAAAAACTTGCAAAACTTAAAAAATATTATTAAATAATTAAAATTAAATTTATGTGCGGGGTGCTCAAATTTAAAATTCGCTTCGCTTATAACAAATTATGGCAAATATAAAAAAAGGAGACCATGTAATAGTAATAGCTGGAAAAGATAAAGGCAAAAAAGGAAAAATTGCCCGTGTTTTGCCTGAAAAAAATAAGGTTGTAGTGGAAAATGTTAATATTTTTAAAAAGAGCCAGCGTCCAAAAAAATCAAATGAAAAGGGACAAATTATAAACATAGCCATGCCGATAAATTCTTCAAATGTTATGATTATAGACCCAAAGAGCGGTAAGCGCTCTAGGATTGGCAAGAAAGAAGTTGGCGGTAAAATGGTCCGAATTGCCCGTAAGAGCAACCAAGAAATTTAGAAAATTAACGAACGTAGTGAGTATAATTTTCTTAACCCCGCACATAAATATGTATTATGTTTATATATTAAAAAATAATATAAAAAATAGTATTTATATTGGGTATACAAGCGATTTGAAAAGAAGGTTAAAAGAACATATTGCAAAAAAGCCAGAATTGATATATTATGAAGCTTTCAAATCAGAAAAAGATGCAAGAAAAAGAGAATTAATGTTGAAGC
Source organism: Patescibacteria group bacterium (assembly GCA_038063635.1). Taxonomy (GTDB): domain Bacteria; phylum Patescibacteriota; class Minisyncoccia; order Phycocordibacterales; family UBA9973; genus UBA9973. The sequence continues at coordinate 4,840 of JBBTUS010000023.1, forward strand.
AAGGTCAAACGATTAGAAGATTAAAAGAAAGATTGCAAAATAGTATAAAATAATATTTATGTGCGGGGTGATGATTTATATAGTCGCTCTGCTCCTTATAAAACAATCATGGCAAATATAACTGTAAAAGAAAAAGAAATAGGAAGTTTTGAAAAAATGAAAAAAATTTCTGGGGCGTTAAGCTCGGAGTTTCATTATAAAAATAAAATGGCTGCGCCTAAGCTAAAAAAGGTTGTTTTAAATATTGGTACGGGAACGGCAATTAAAAAAGATAAAAATAAAAATATTTTCATTTCCGAACGATTAGCAAAGATTACCGGCCAAAAGGCGTCTTTGCGAGGAGCAAAAAAATCTATTTCGTCATTTAAAATTCGTCAAGGCGAGCCAGTAGGTGTTGTTGTTACTTTGCATGGAGCTAGAATGTATGCTTTTTTGGAAAAACTTTTTAATATTGCATTACCTAGAACAAAAGATTTCAGAGGAATTTCTCGCAAAGTTGTTGATAATATTGGAAATTTAACTATAGGCATAAAAGAGCATACAATATTTCCCGAAACGGCAGATGAAGATATAAAAGATGTTTTTGGACTTTCTATTACAATTGTTTCAACTGCAAAAAATCAAAAAGAAGGCCTTGCTTTCTACGAATTACTCGGCGTTCCTTTTAAAAAAGAGGAAGAAAAGAAAAAATAATTATTTGACTAATTGTGCTCAATCTGCTAGTATCTGAGACAAGGGGACAGGGCTTTGATTAATCCACTTTTCTCCTTATTTTTTTTACTCAAGTGAAGAAATAAGAAAAAAAGTGAGATATTGCAAAGTGACCCTGATTTAATTTTTACTTGTCCCGTTAGAAAATCAACGGACTTGTAGAAAGAGTAAGTTTTATTAGTTTAATTTTCTAATGGGATGGCAAAAACATCAGTAAAAGCTAGAGCTTTAAAAAAACCAAAATTTTCTACACGGGCAAAAAACCGATGTTTTCGCTGTGGAAGAGGAAATGGTTTTATGAGAGATTTTGGCGTTTGTCGTATTTGTTTTAGAGAATTGGCAAATGAAGGAATGTTGCCGGGAGTTAGAAAATCAAGTTGGTAGTTCGATAAAAACTCACTATGGATTCAATCTCAAACATGATAATAACGATAAAGAATGGCAGTCTTGCAGGCAAGCAGTCTGTTTTTCTTCCTTACTCCAAAATAAAAAATGCAATTGCATTATGTCTTAAGAAAGAAGGCTATGTTTTTGAAGTGTCAAAAAAAGTTAAAAATGGAGAAAACTTGCTTGAGGTTGGTTTAATTTATACAAACAATAAGCCAAAAATTCAGGAAGTAGTTAGAATTTCTAAACAATCAAGAAGGGTTTATTTTGGAATGAAAGATATTCATTCTGTTAAAAGCGGGTCTGGGCTTCTTGTTCTTTCAACACCCAAAGGGATTTTATCAGGCAAGGAGGCAAGAAAAGAACAAGTTGGCGGAGAAGCGTTATTCAAGCTATGGTAAAATTTTACTTGTCCCGTTATAAATTCAGCTAACGGAGCAAAAAAATAAAAATTATTAATTAAAATTTATAATGGGATGTCAAGAATAGGAAAACAAGAAATACAAATACCTAAAGGAGTTAAAGTCACAAAAAATGGCAATATTTTGAGTGTAGCAGGTCCAAAAGGAACATCATCAAAAATTTTTCGGGATGATATAACTATAACAATTGCGGAAAATCTAATAACTTTAAAAGCGAATAGAAATGATAAATTTTCAAAATCTCTCTGGGGCGCATATGCTTCACATATTAAAAATATGATTTTAGGAGTAGAAACTCCATATCAAAAAAAACTTATTTTAGAAGGAGTTGGATTTAAATCAGAAGTAAAAGGAAAAGAATTTGTTTTTGCGCTTGGTTTTTCTCATCCTGTTATTATAAAAATACCTGAGGGAATTACAGCCACAGCCGATAAAAACAATATTACCATTACAGGCATAGACAAAGAATTAGTTGGAAGTTTTACTGCGGCTGTTCGCGCATTAAAGAAACCGGAACCTTATAAGGGCAAGGGAATGCGTTATGAAAATGAGGTTATTAGACGCAAGCAAGGCAAGAAAACAGCTTAAATTAGGTTCTAGTTACTAGGTTCTGGTAAATAAAAAATACAATGAAAAAGAAACAAGATAAAAGAATAAGATTAAAAGCAAAGATTAGAGAAAAAATCAGCGGCACTAAAGAGCGTCCCAGACTTTCTGTTTTTCGTTCAAATAAATATATTTATGCGCAAGTGATAAATGATATTACTGGTAAAACCTTGGCGCAGGCAAATGATAGTAAGATAACAAAAGGAACAAAAACTGAAAGAGCAAAAGAAGTTGGCAAAATGATTAGTGAAACTTGTCTAAAGGAAAAAATTAACAAGGTAGTTTTTGACAGGAACGGATTTAAATATACAGGACGCATAAAAATGGTTGCAGACGAAGCCAGAGCTGGAGGATTGAAATTTTAATTTTAAAAAATATGGAAAAAACAAACGACAAAAAAAATAGTGGCCATCGACCTTCATCCTTTGGAAGACCGAAGCCTGAATTTGACCAGAAGATTTTGGACATTCGCCGTGTTACTCGCGTTGTAGCAGGCGGACGCAGATTTTCTTTTTCTGTAGTATTGGTAGCCGGAGATAAAAAAGGCGGAGTTGGATTAGGCCTTGGAAAAGCAGGAGATACTTCCTTGGCAATAAATAAGGCGCTCAGAAATGCGAAAAAAAATATGGTTAAATTAAAACTCACAAAAACCATGTCTATTCCCCATGAAGTCTCCGCAAATTTTTCAAGTTCATCGGTTGTGATTTTGCCTAATAAAGGACGCGGTTTAGTTGTTGGTTCTGTTATACGTGATATTGCAAAATTAGCCGGCATTAAAGATATAACAGGAAAAATTTTATCTGGCAGTAAGAATAAATTAAATAATGCTAAAGCGGTTATGCTGGCACTTTCACAAATTTCAACAAAATTCACCAAACAGACAATTGAAATTGAACCAGTTGTGATTGCTGAAAAAGAGGAAGAAGAAAACCCCGCCTCCGCCAAAGGCCTTGGCGAGGCAAGGGAAGAAATAAAAAAATTGAAATAATTTTATGCAGATACATAACTTAAAAAGAGAACATAAAAATAAAAAAGACCGCATAGTTGGCCGTGGAGGCAAGCACGCTAAAACTTCCGGTCGCGGAGGCAAGGGTCAGACAGCACGTGCGGGCAACAAGCGCAGGCCAGAACTTCGTGATATTATTAAAAAGCTGCCAAAGAATCGCGGATATCGATTTAATTCTTTTGAGATAAAACCTGTTTGCGTATCGCTTGATAAGATTATCAAGTTTTATCCAACAGGCGGAATAGTCAATCCGGAAAGTCTTCTAAAATTAAAGATTATCAAAAAAAAGAAAGGTTGGTTGCCAAAAATTAAGATTTTGAACAGCAAAACTGATTTAACCGTAAAAATTCAAATTTCCAAATGCTTAGTTTCAGACTTAGTAAAAGAAAAAATTCTAAAAGCAGGAGGAGAAGTAATTTTTGATAAAAAAAATAATTCCGACAAAAAAGAGATAAAATAATTAATATGCAAAATTTTTTAAGTAAAATAAAGTTAGTTTGGACAGATATGTCTTTAAGAAAAAAGATATTGTTTGTCTTTTTTGCATTAATAGTTTTTAGATTACTTTCAGCAATACCAATACCTAGTATTGATACGCTGGAATTAAATCGTTTTCTGACAAATAACCAATTTTTTGGCATTTTAAATATTTTTTCCGGTGGCGGTCTTTCTAATCTTTCTATAATAATGCTGGGTGTCGGTCCGTATATCACTGCTTCTATCATAATGCAGTTATTAACTATTATGATTCCGGCTCTTAAAAAAATGTACAGCGAAGAGGGAGAGTCCGGAAAGAAAAAATTCACGCAATATTCAAGACTTTTAACTGTTCCTCTGGCGGCGATTCAAGGATTTAGTCTTTTGGCGATTCTTGAAAGTCAGAAAATCTTGGTAAATTTAACAGCCTTTGATAGAGTTACAAATTTAATTATAGTTGTTGCAGGAGCACTGTTTATAATGTGGATTGGCGAGCTTATGACAGAATTTGGCATTGGAAACGGTGTTTCGCTTCTTATTTTTGCCGGCATAGTTGCAGCACTTCCATCCGAAATTAGTCAACTTCTATTTACTTTTGATGTTTCGCAAGTGCCACTATATATTATGTTTATAGTTATAGGAGTGCTTGTTATCGCCGGAGTTGTTGTTGTGACAGAAGCAGAACGGCCTATTCCCGTTACTTATGCAAAACGTGTGAGGGGTATGAAAATGTATGGAGGAGGGTCAACTTATCTTCCGCTTCGAGTAAATCAAGCCGGAGTTATTCCAATCATTTTTGCGCTTTCTATTTTACTTTTTCCTCAAATGATTGGTAATTTCTTGGCAAGTTCTACAAATGCAATTGTTATGAAAATTTCAGATGTGCTTGTTTCATTTTCGCAAACCAGCTTATTATACGGAATTCTATATTTTATATTGGTATTTTTATTTACATATTTCTACACGGCGGTAACTTTTGACCCAGAGTCACTAGCTACGAATTTACAAAAAAATGGGGCATTCATTCCCGGAATTCGTCCTGGAGCATCAACTTCAACTTATATTTCAAGAGTATTAAATCGCGTTACGATGGTAGGCGCATTGTTCTTGGGTGTTATTGCAGTTCTTCCTCTTATTATGCGCGCAGCAACTGGAATCACAGCTTTAGCACTTGGCGGCACAGCGCTTCTCATTGTTGTTTCCGTTGTTCTTGATTTAATTAAAAAAGTTGATGCTCAAATATCAATGCGAGAATATTAGTTTTCTTTAATCCATTTTTTATACTCTAATACAGCAATATCAACAACCTGCTCAAGGTTGTTTTTATTTGTGTCAATAACTAAATCAAAATTTTTTTTATCGGTATGATCTATGCCATAAAAACCCATATATCTTTTTTTCTCGCTCAACAAGCGCTCGTTTATTTTTTTATAAATTTCTTCCGGCGAAGAGGAAGTTTCACTTTCTTGCCTTAATTTATTTACTTTCAAATCATTTGAAATTCTTTGTTTTGCTATTTCTAAGGGAAGGTCTAAATATATTTTAAAAGAATTCGGTATCCAATGAAAACCAAGGCGAGAATCAATCACAATTTTATTCATTTCTTTTACCTTTTTTACTTCTTCATCTATTTTTAAATCTATAGAATCGTCAATTTCTGCTTTTTGAGATAATTCATTTAAAGATATTCCAAGTTCAAGCGCTATTTTTCGCATAAAATCACCGGAAGAAAAATGCTTAAATTGAAGTTTTTCCGCCACAAGCTTAGCAGTACTTGATTTTCCAGAACCCGGTGCTCCAGCTATTGTTATAATTTCTTCTTTATTCATATTTAATATAATTAGAACACATTTTACCCTTAAAAGATATTCTTGATTATTCAAGCTGAATTTTGTATTCTTAAGGAATGGAAACACAAACTTTTGTATTTTTTGGGATAATTGGTTCTGGTAAAGGAACCCAAGTAAAACGCTTGATGGAATACTTAAAAAGTAAAGATTCTAAAGAATCTTTATATATAGGTACCGGAGAAGAGTTTAGAAAATTAATAAATTCTGAAAGTTACACGGCAAGCAAGGTAAAAGAAATAATACTTAAGGGCGAACTTCAACCAGACTTTTTAACCACTTCACTTTTTACGAATATCCTTATTCATTCTTTAAATGAAGATAAACATCTTTTTTCTGATGGTTATCCCAGAACAGTCCGCCAATCGGAAAGCTTCGATGCTATGATGAAATTTTTTAAACATGATAAAGTAAAAATAATTTATATAAAAATTAGTGAAGAAGAGGCCATTAAACGTAATTCATTACGCGGTAGACATGACGATACAGAAGATGGAATTGCAAAGAGAATTGAAGAATATAAAAACAATGTTATTCCGGCGATGGATTATTTTAAAAATAAAGAGGGCTATGAGATTTATACAATAAATGGCGAGCAAAGCAGAGATGATGTTTTTAAAGATATGATTAAAGCATTAAATTTTTAGTATTTGCCCCGTATGAAATTTCTGATTAAGTTGAATAAAAATGAAGATAAATAATAAAAATTTTTATAATGGGATGAAAGAAACGATAATAATTTCACTGGGTGGTTCGTTAATTATACCTGATAAGCTAGATATAGATTTTTTAAAAGATTTTAAAAAGCTGATTCTTTCGCATGTTTTGCAAGGTAAAAAATTTCTTATTATAACTGGCGGAGGAAAAATTTGTCGCAGATATCAAGAAGCCGCAAAACAAGTATCCGATGTTTCAAATAACGACCTTGATTGGATAGGCATAGCTTCATTGCGACTAAATGCTGAATTATTAAGGGTTATTTTTGGTGAATATGCTCATGGAAAAGTTATTAATAATTTATCAGAAGCTTTTTCTTTTGATAAGTCGGTAGTTATTGGCGCTGCCTATGAACCAGGACAAAGTACTGACTGGGATGCTGTGCAAGGCGCAAAAAATATTAATGCAAAAAGAATTATAAATCTCTCAAATATTGACCATGTTTATGATTCCGACCCTAAGACAAACCCAAATGCCAAGAAAATTGAAGAAATATCTTGGTCAGAATATAGAAAATTAATTCCAAGTGAATGGAATCCGGGCCTTAATTCCCCATTTGATCCGATAGCTTCAAAAATAGCGGAAGAAAGCGGAATAGAAGTAATAATAATAAATGGCAAGCCGATAGATAATTTAGCAAAGTGCTTAAATGGAGAGAAATTTTTAGGAACAGTTATTTCTTGAAACATAATATGATAATAATTAAAACTCCGGAAGAAATAAGAATACTACGAGAAGGTGGCAAACGCTTAGCTACTGTTTTATACAAGGTTGGAGAAATTGTAAAACCGGGAATTTCTACTTTAGAATTAGACAAATATGTTGAAAAATTAATCAGAGAGATGGGGGATTATCCGGCTTTTTTAAATTACAAACCTGATGGCGCCGACATGCATTATCCCGCCTCTTTATGTGTTTCTGTAAATGATGAAGTGGTACATGGTATTCCCAGCGCAAACAAAATATTGAAAGAAGGTGATATTGTTTCTCTTGATTTAGGATTAAGGCATAAAAATCTTTTTACTGATATGGCAATTACTGTGCCGGTAGGTAAAGTGAGCGCTTCATCTTTAAAACTTATGAAAATAACAGAACAATCACTGATGATAGGGATTAATGCCGCGCAAAATGGAAACAGGATAGGAGATATTAGTTATGCGATAGAAAGTTTTATTCGCCCGCACAAGTACGGTATTGTGGAAATTTTAGCTGGACACGGAGTTGGCAAAAAAATCCATGAAGACCCATATATTCCAAATTTTGGAAAGCGAGGTGTTGGGGCAGAATTAGTGAAAGGCATGGTTATAGCGATAGAGCCAATGATAAATAACGGGACTAAAAATTTGGTTTTAGAAAAAGATGGATACACTTTTCACACAGCTGATAGAAAAAAAAGCGCTCACTTTGAGCATACGATTTTAATTACCGATGGTGAGCCGGAAATTTTAACTAAAATTTAAAAAATCTTAAAAACGAAAAATTTTTGAGCCTTCGCCCTCGGAGTCATAAGGACAGGGGACCCACGACTCTTAAAATTTTTATTTTTAAATTTTTTTTTTAGATAAATTTTAAAAATACTTTTTAGCATGGTCTGGCCGGGGTAGGGGACCCGGAGAACCGAGGACCTGATAAAAAGCATTTTTTAAATTTATCTTTTATTGTATAATAAGAACAATGGATGGATCATTTTTTAGTGAAATGCCAAAATTTAAAACTCCAACGGAGGAGCTTGATTATTTGCGCGCTCATGTTGCAAAAAAAGAACAGGAACTTATAGAAAAAGGTCATTCTGAAAATGCGCAAGAAAATGCCACAAAAGATACCATTTTAAAATATAAAGAAATACCAGCCAAAGAAATAGTCCATAAGGATAATTTATTAACTAAAAAAGAATCAGAAAAAATTGTTTTAAAATTAAAGCCGGAAACTCATGATACTGTAATGGAAGAACTATTGGGCATTGTGATTACTAAAGGCATAAGAAATACATTTTCTGTTGTTGAAACGATGAATGACCCGCATATTGATGATGATTTTCATAGATTGCTTATTCAATATATAAAAACTGGTCAAGCAGTACCTGATATTAAAGAAGGTACTTCACTTTATAAATCCCTAAATATGACGCTTTTTGAAGTGACTCTTCCGCCCCCGCAAGATGAAGCTGATAAACAAAAAAGTTTTAAAGAGTTTATAGGCGCCATGGAGCAATTTTATGCCGGGATGCAATCTATTTCTGAGGGGAATAATAATGAAAAAGAAAATTATTTTACTTTAGAAGTGGCATTAAGCAATGAAAGCGACCAGGTTGTTATTTATGTTGCAATATCCAATAAGCATATTTCTCTTTTTGAAAAACAAGTTTTAGCTTTTTATCATAATGCAAAAATTCGAGATGTTCCGGATGATTATAATATTTTTAATGAAAAAGGAGATTCGGTCGGCGCTTATGCCAGTTTTTCCGAGCGTCCAGTATTGCCCATTAAAACATATGACAACATAGAACATGACCCAATGAATACAATATTAAATGTATTCTCTAAATTAAAAACAAAAGGAGAGGGTGCCGCAATACAATTTGTGATTGCGCCTGCTGGCAGCAAGTTTATAGATGAATTTCATAAGATATTAGATGATGTAAAAGATGGAATGTCTGTCAAATATGCGGCTGATAATTTTTATAAATTCAATACAGCCTTTCTTAAAGCCTCAAAGGAACTAATTTTTGGCGTAAAAAAAGAAAGAGAGAAAAAAGAAAAATATACAAAAGGCAGAGCTTCGATTGATGAGGGCGCAATAGAAAAAATAGGCAACAAAATGAAAAGTACAATTATGAAAGCTAATATTCGCGTTATTGCTTCTGCCGGCACAAAAGAACGAGCGCGTTCAATTCTTAAAGAAATAGAATCTTCTTTCAATCAATTTTCTGAAGCGGCCAGCAATTCAATTTTTTTTGAAGAACTTTCTGATGGCGATTTAAAAAAACTTTTTCATGACTTTTCTTATAGAACTTTTTCTTCGGATAAAATTTTACCAATGAATTTAAAAGAACTTGCATCTGTTTTTCATTTTCCTGTCGGTATTTCCGGACAAGCTCAGCTTAAAGAAGCAAAAGCAGGCATTGCTCCAGCTCCAATTGAAATAGGGAAGGAGGGAATATTATTGGGCATAAATAGTTATCGTGATAGAGATACTGAAGTTAGAATGGCAAGGGAAGACAGAATGAGACATTTTTATATAATAGGTCAAACTGGTACCGGCAAAACAAATATTTTGCTTAATATGGTTACTCAGGATATAAAAAATGGCGATGGTTGTTGTTATATTGACCCGCATGGAACTGATATACAAACCATCCTTTCTCACATTCCAAAAGAAAGGATTGATGATGTTATTTATTTTGACCCCGCTTATACGGCTCGTCCTATGGGTCTTAATATGCTTGAATTTGACCCTAAATATCCGGAACAAAAAACATTTGTGGTAAATGAACTTATGAGTATTTTTAATAAATTATTTGACATGAAAACTGCCGGCGGACCGATGTTTGAACAATATTTTAAAAACAGCGCATTTTTAATAATGGAAGATCCAGAATCAGGCTGTACCTTGCTTGAAATATCCAGAGTTTTGGCCGACAAAGAATTTCGCGATATGAAATTATCCAAATGCAAAAATCCTATTATTAAACAATTTTGGATTTCAGCCGAGCAGACGACAGGGGACCAATCACTCGCAAACTTTGTACCGTATATCACATCTAAATTTGATAATTTTATTTCAAACGATATTATGCGCCCGGTAGTTTTGCAGGAGAAATCCGTTTTTAATTTCAGAGAAATTATGGACAATAAAAAAATTCTCTTAGTTAATTTATCAAAAGGAAGATTAGGGGAAATAAATGCTAATTTAATCGGCTTGGTGCTTGTAGGTAAAATACAAATGGCAGCCCTTTCTCGCGTAGATATGTTTGGACAAAAAATGAATGATTTTTATCTTTATATAGACGAATTTCAAAATGTTACCACGGATTCTATTTCTTCAATTTTGTCTGAAGCCAGAAAATATAGATTATCTATAAATATTGCTCATCAATACATTTCTCAACTTGAAGAAAATATAAAAAATGCTGTTTTTGGAAACGTAGGTTCAATGGCCGTATTCCGAGTAAGTTCTGAAGATGCGGATTTTTTAGAGAAAAGGTTTCAGCCGATATTTAAGGCTACAGATATTATAAAACTTGATAACTATAACGCTTATGTGAGCATGCTCGTAAATGGCCAGCCAGCCAAGCCATTTAACATAATTACGCTTCCTCCGGAAAAAGGAAAACCAGAGCTTGTTGATAATTTAAAACAACTCTCATATCTTAAATTTGGCCGTGAGCGTGAAGAAATAGAGGCTGAAATTATGGCAAAATATAAAATATAATAACTACATAGGACGGTCCTATATAATTTTGAATTTTCAGGAAAATCTGATAAGATGCTTATATTACAACTTTAATTTTTAATAAATATGAAACATCCAAAAGAAGAACAAACATACGTAATGATAAAACCAGATGGTGTCCGGAAAGGTTTAATAGGTGAAATTATTAAACGTTTTGAACAACGTGATTTAAAGATTGTTGCGCTTGAAATGTTTCAGCCATCTCATGACCAGATTGACAGCCATTATCCAAAAAATGAAGAATGGATTACTAGATTAGGACATAAAACTTTAAATACATACCAAAAGTATGGTTATGATGCAATGCTAGATTTTGGAACTATTGATCCAGCTGTAATTGGCCCTGACATAAGAAAATGGCTTATTGACTACATGAAATCTGCGCCGCTTGTAAAAATGATTGTTCAAGGAGTTCACGCAGTTGATGTTGTTCGTAAGATTGCCGGACAAACAATGCCTTATTTGGCTGAAATGGGCACAATCCGCGGTGATTTTTCAATTGATTCTCCCGCGCTTGCAAATAATGAAAAGCGCGCAGTTATGAACATAATTCATTGCTCAGAAACTCCAGAAGAAGCAGAACATGAAATCAAGCATTGGTTTGGAGATTCTAATACTTATAGTTACAAACGTTTTGGAGTTGACGAATAATTATTTCAGAACAAAAAATTAAGGTTGTCTACTTGATTGCGTTTCAGCTCTTGCTATACTTTTAATAGGGTTACTTTCAATTATTACCTAGAACAATATTTTTTGGGAATCCCGATCACGTTTAGCCTTGGCTTCTCGTGTCAGATACCCACTTAGCTTTTAGCTATGGTAATATATTGGAAATAGCCCTAAGAAAGATTCCGCTTTGTATTTATTTTGAGCGGTTTTTTTCTTTAAATTTTTTAAATCCTTTTCCCGAAGTCAGACATAGGGGAAATTCCCCTATGTCTGACTTCGGGAAATTAAATTATGTTAAAGTTGTAAAATACTATATAATAAAATTATGCAGAATACCGCTAAAGTAACATTTTATGGAGGAACAGGTTCAGTAACAGGCGCGAATTTTCTTTTGGAAGCAGGTGGCAAGAAGATTTTAATTGATTGCGGATTGACTCAGGGATTTAAAATAGCTGATGACATAAACTGGGATCCATTTCCATACAATGCGGGAGAAATAGATATGCTTTTTATCACTCATTCACACGTTGACCATGTGGGAAGAATTCCAAAATTAATTTATGAAGGTTTTAGGGGGAAAATTTATTCAACCGAACCGACAAAGGCTATTGCGGAACCGATTTTAGAAGATACCGCCGGCATACTTTCTAAAAATAAAAAATTTGATTTAGGAAAAATATATTCTCCAGAGAATTTAAAACTCATGCTTTCACTTTGGCAGGGATTTAATTATCATCAAAAAATAAAATTAGGAGATAACTTTGAAGTTTCCTTTCTTAATGCTGGACATATTTTAGGTTCAGCCATGGTAGAGTTTGTTTTTAATGGTAAAAAAATTCTTTTTACCGGCGACTTAGGAAATAGTCCTTCGCCACTTATGCCGGATACTGAAAAAATTACAGATATTGATTACTTGATAATGGAAAGCGTGTACGGAGATAAAAACCATGAATCAAGAAATGATAGAAGAAAATTTTTAGAGAGTACCATAGAAGATAACTATAAAAGAAAAGGTACTTTGATTATACCCACTTTTTCTCTTGAGCGTTCTCAAGAACTTTTATTTGAATTAGACGAACTGGTGGAAAATAATCGCATACCAATTATGCCGATATTCTTTGATTCACCGCTGGCTATCCGCCTGACTGAAATATTCAAACATTTTAAAAATTATTTTAACGAAAGCGCTCAAAAGGCAATATCAGCAGGGGAACAAATTTTCGATTTTTCAGGACTCCATTCAACTTTAAAATCCGAAGAATCAAAAGTTATAAATAGCGTTCCAAATCCTAAAATTGTCATTGCTGGTTCAGGAATGTCTGCGGGTGGTCGTATTGTTCATCACGAAAAGAATTTTTTACCAGACCCAAACAACACAATATTACTTATGGGTTATCAGTCTGTGGGTACTCCCGGACGTTTAATTCAAGAAGGGGTCAAGACAGTCTATATCTCTGGAGAATATGTCGCTGTGCGCGCGCATGTTGTAACAATATCCGGATATTCAGGACATAAGGATTCTGATGGTTTGATAGATTTTATAGAAAATACCACAGAGACACTTAAAAAAGTTTTTGTAGTAATGGGTGAACCAAAATCTTCATTGTTTTTAGTTCAAAAAATAAGAGATAATTTTGGCATTGAAGCATATGCTCCAGAAAAAGGAGACAGCGTTTCCCTTATTTGTTAATTAATATTATTAAAATAATACAATTTTTATTTCGACGAGCGAGGAGCGTGTGAACGAGTAATCTCGTTCACGACGTCCGAGTCGACGTCGAATCAAAAGGTTTAATACCTTTTATAATTTTTTGAGAATTAAGAAATTTAAAGTATAATAAAATTATGGATGCATTTGGACACAATTTTTATGAAAAACATGGACATCAACAAGTGAAAATTTGCGTGTCTGGAGCGGCTGAAACTGGTCATTGCGGAATGGGAGCGCTCGAAAAAGCCAAAGAACTTGGAAGAGAAATTGCGCGTCAAGGAGCGGTACTGGTTACAGGCGCTACCACAGGATTTCCTCTTTGGGTAACAATGGGAGCAAAAGAAGTAGGCGGATTATCTATTGGTTTTTCCCCAGCTGCTTCTGAAAGAGAGCATGTTGAGGTTTATAAATTACCACTTGATTATTTGGATTTGATTATTTACACTGGATTTGGTTATCCAGGCAGAGATTTGTTGCTTACTCGTTGTGTTGATGCTGTCATTTGCGGTTGTGGACGCATTGGAACGATACATGAGTTTACAGTTGCTTTTGAAGATAATAAAGTTATTGGTATTTACGAAGGACCATGGGAAACAGATGATGAGTTAAAAGGAATCATAGAAAAAGCTCATCGTCCAAATGAAAAAATTGTGTTGGGAGATGACCCTAAAAAATTTGTTGCAGATGTTATTGAAACAGTAAAGAAGCACAAGGTAAACGAATATAAAATTAGTTAATTTTTTTAAATAAAAATCCCCTAATAGGGGATTTTTATTTTTATTTCGACGAGCGAGGAGCGTGTGAACGAGTAATCTCGTTCACGACGTCCGAGTCGACGTCGAATCAAAAGGTTTAATACCTTTTATTTCAGATTTGCAAGAATGTTTGCAAATGTTTTTGGATTATTTTGCGCCAGGTCTGCGAGAATTTTTCTATCAATTTCAATTTTATTTTTCTTTAGAGCTCCAATCAATCTTGAGTAGGTCATTCCTAAGTCTCTGGCTCCGGCATTTATTTTAATATTCCAAAGCGTTCTATTATGCGATTTCTTGTCTTTCCTATGAGCAAATGAATAATTTCCAGCATGAAGCAACGCTTCTTTTGCTTGACGTTCTTTGGTACTGCGACCGTGACGCATTCCCTTAGTTTGTTTTAATATACTTCTTCTTCTTTTTAACGCATGTACTCCCTTTTTTACTCTTGTCATTGGATAGCTTTTAGTTTTTAGTTTTTAGCTTTTAGGAATTTTCTAATTCCCTATCAGCTAACAGCTATAAGCTGTTATGAAAATGGTAATAAGTGACTTTTTGGTTTATTTTTTATTACAAAAATATTTCCCTTGCGACCAGCTAATTGCATGTTGCGTGATTGTTTTGCATTGAAATGATTAAAGCCTGGTTTGCGAGAAATGACCTTACCATTTTTTGTAATTTTTAATCTCTTTGAATATGATTTATTTGTTTTCATTCCTTTCATAAATTTATGTGGCGTTAAGCTCGTAGTTATTTTGTTTTCTCTATTATTATAAACAAACCCTTTGGACCCCTTTTATAAGAATCTGATACCTTATAATTTTCTGTAATTAAGTGAAGCAATCTGTCTAGTCGTTCTCTTAAAAATTTTTCATCCATATACTTTGCGCGCCCAGCCAGGAAAAGTTCTATCTTGATTCTATGTCCTTCTTTCAGCCATTTTGAAGCAGTCTTTGCTTTAAGTTCTAAATCATGGTCACCTGTGCCTATTTTAATCTGAATTGATTTAGTTTCTGTTGGTTTTGCTCCGGCTTTGGCCTTTTTAAGCTTTTTACTTGCTTCATACTGATATTTGCCGAATTCCATTATTTTGGCAATTGGGGGATTGGCATTTGGCGATATTTCAATAAGATCCAAGCCCTTACCTTGAGCAAGTTCTAATGCGTCTTTTATGCTTAAAACACCGAGGTTTTGATTTTCACTATCAATAACTCTTAATTCGCTAGCCCGTATTTGATTGTTTATTCTTTCTCGCAATTGATCTGTAAAGCTTTTATCTTTTAGATAATAGCTTATTATACATCCAAAGTCAATTTAGTTTCTGCAAACAGCTTGTCTATTATTTCTTGTGTTTTTGCTTCACCAAAGAGTTTTATGATTGGTTCAGTATTTGACGGTCTTAATTGGAGCCAAGAACTATCGGGTAAATCCAGACGCAGACCATCTTGCTCGTCTATTTTTGCATCTTTAAAATGAGATTTTAATTTGGAATACATTTCTTCTAAATTTCCTCCAATGGGCCATTTATCTTTTTTAATAAAATATTTTGGCAATGTATCAATACATTGGTTTACCGTTTGTTTTCTTTCGGCTAAAAGTTCAAGAATAAGAGATAAACCAGTAAAGCTATCTCGCACAGTATTAATAGTAGGATAAACTACTCCGCCATTTCCTTCGCCACCAATAATGGCATTGTGGGATAAAATTCCTTCAACGACATTTCCCTCTCCAATTTTTGTACGGAAACATTTACTGCCATATCTTTTGGCAATATCTGCGCTCATTTGCGAGGTAGATGAATTTATAACAATTGTTCTGCCGGGATTTTTTGATAAAACATTTTCTATTCCAAAAACCAATGAGTACTCTTCTGAAATTACTTCTCCTTTTTCATCAACAACCACCAGCCTGTCAGCATCGGGGTCATGGACAAAACCAAGATCTGCTTTAGATTTTTTAACTAAGTTTGCAATGTCGTTTAAGTTTTCTTTAAGAGGTTCAGGTTTGTGAGTGAATTTTCCATTAGGAATATCGTTAAGAGAAATTAATTCCACTCCAAGTTTTTCAAAAAGATAAGGGTCCATAACACAAGCAGAAGCATTTATCATATCAACCGCTATCTTAAATTTTCTGGCTCGAATTGCCTCTACATTAACATGAGCTAGAATTTGGTCAGCGTGTTCTTTGGTGAAATTTGGCATTGTGGGATGCTCACTTAAAATATTATTTCTGTCAGCACTAAAATTTTCTGCTGAAAATTTTCTCTGTCCGTCGCCGTCGCGACTACCAAGGCTTCCAGAAACAATATTTTTAAATGAGCTTTCCTCTTCATAATATTTTTTTATTTTTTCCAGCTCTTCTTTTATAGTGAAAAGCGCTTTGTTGTTAACAAACTTTAGACCATTGTATTCTATTGGATTATGTGAAGCGGTAATAATAATAGCTCCATCGTATTTGTATTTACGAACAGAAAATAAAACTGTTGGTGTGGGCATTATATCTCCATCAACGACGCTAACCCCCAAGTTTTTAAGTTCTCTTTTGATTACTTTTCTGATTTCTGGACCGCTTTCACGTCCATCACGCCCGATTAAAATAGTTGGGTTTTTTTCCCCTGCCTCGCCCGTGGTCGTGCTACGACCGAGGGAACTTTCTTTTACAAAACGAGCAAAGGCTCGAGTATATTTTGCGACTATTTCATTATTTAAGGTTTGTCCCCATATTCCTCTATATCCGGAAACATTTAATTCAGGTTTTATTGGCATATTTATATTTTAACATAAAAGAATTTTTAAATAAAAAAACTTTTTATTGATTGCTTCAAATGGTAATATGTAAATATGGCTTCATACGCCGAAAATAGAAAAGCTTATTTTGATTACGAAATTTTAGAAAAATACGAAACAGGTATTGAGCTTTTGGGCACTGAAGTTAAGTCAATCAGGGGAGGACAAATGTCTCTAGAGGGCGCTTTTGTTGTGATTCGCGGAGGAGAAGCATTTCTTATTAATTCAAATATTCCTCCTTATCAAATTAAAAATGCTCCAAAAGATTATGACCCAATCAGAAATAGAAAACTTTTACTGACTAAAAAAGAAATAAACGAACTTGCGGGGAGTGAAAAAAATAAGAGTTTGACAATTGTGCCTATTTCAGTGTATAATAAAAATAGAAAAATCAAAGCGCAAGTTGCCTTGGTTAAAGGAAA